>CAWUKP010000053.1:0-11343 GCA_963922975.1 uncultured Spongiivirga sp.
TACTGTTGTGAATGTACCCCCAAAAGGTGGAAGAAAACACCCAGATCAAAAATTCATCGAGGTCAATACTGAAAATATTCTCTTCATTGCTGGTGGTGCTTTTGATGGCATCAACCGCATCATTTCAAAGCGTTTGAATATGCAGGCTATTGGCTACAGCGCAGCGCTTTTAGATGAAGGGGTTGACCAAGACCATATGCTGCAATACATCATACCAAAGGATTTGAAGGAATTTGGATTGATTCCTGAGATCATTGGTCGTTTACCCGTGCTTACTTATATGAATCCGCTTGACGCTAATACCTTAAGAGCGATTCTGACTGAGCCGAAGAATGCTATCATCAAGCAATATGAAAAGCTCTTCGAAATGGATGGCATCAAATTCTCCATCACCGAAGGTGCTTTGGAATATATTGTTGAAAAAGCCATCGAATACAAATTAGGTGCAAGAGGGCTACGTTCGCTTTGCGAGGCCATCCTCACGGATGCCATGTTTGAAATGCCAGGGAATGGTGAAAAAACGCTCAAGGTGACAAAGACCTATGCCGAGAACAAGTTGACGAATGACACCATCAAGAAATTGAAGGCAGTGTCTTAATCACAGAAAGAGAAACTTAGTCACAAAAAAAGCCTCTGCAATCGCAGAGGCTTTTTCTATAGATTGTGTCAACTATTTACATGTTCAGAATGATAAATTCCACACGTCTGTTGAGCTGGTGTTGATCTTCAGAACAACCTTTGCTACAAGATTCAATAGGTTGTGATTCTCCGAAACCATGTGAAACGATGCGATCTTTGGAAACACCTTTAGAAAGGAGATACTTCATCGTAGAAGCGGCACGTCTTTCCGAAAGCGATTGATTATAAGCATTTGAACCACGATCGTCTGTGTGCGCATTGATCTCAATATTCATCAACGGATATTCTTCCAGTTTTTGAACTACCTTATTTAATGCCAGTTTAGACTCTGCGCGCAAGTTCCACTTGTCGAAATCGAAATAAATCTTTTCAATATCAATCATCAGCTTGTCACCATTCTTAACAATCTCGGCTTCTTTCTGAATCAATTCAATTTTCTCATCAAATGTATACACCTCTCCACGATCTGACTCGAAAAATGTGGTCTCATCCTCATAACCATCTTTCGTAGTTTCGAAGGAATAGATATTATACGGAGTGATCGGCAATTCAATTTGACCGGCCTCGTTTGTTGTGAGCGTATACATGACTCGATCGTAGGCGTCCTTGACAATGACTTCCGCGTTCGGCAGTGCCAACTGCGATTCTTTCTCCACCACGGTGGCTACCATTTTTTGTTCGATCTTTTCACGCTTGAAATGATAGATGTCGTTCCCGCCTTTTCCACCTTCTCTGTTAGAGGTAAAGAAGCCTGTATTGGTCAAATCCATCATAAAGGCGAAATCGTCCGCAACACTATTGATGGAGCTTCCCATATTCACAGGGAAATTGTAAGTGCTACCTGTGATCTTGCTTTCAAAAATATCCAAACCTCCCATATTGTAATGCCCGTCAGACGAAAAGTACAAGGCACTATTGTCTGGAAGCAAATACGGATGGTATTCGTTTTTATTGGTGTTGATGTTCTTCCCTAGATTGATAGGCTCAGAATAGCTACCATCGTTGTTGATGTTCACTTTGAAAATATCAAAACCACCTCGAGTTCCAGGAATATTTGAAGAGAAATACAATGTTTTCTCGTCGCGCGTCAAAAATGGATTCTCAATGGTATATCCAGCAGCATTAAACGGTAAGAGCTCGATATTAATCCACTTATAATTTTTCAGTTCTGCACGATAGAGTTTCAGATTGTGGTCGTCTTCGGTATCACTTTTGGTGAAATAGATCACCGTCTGATCTTTATTGAAGGTAGCATCACCTTCGTGAGTTTCAATATCGTTCAGGATGCGCGAGAAGGCTTGTGTGCGTTGCGCTTCACCGTGAAAATCGATTTCAGCACAATACAAATCTTCGAAAGCCTCGTTGGTCTTTTCATCTTTCTTGGCGAAGAAAGCACCAATTTTCTTGGAGGAAACATACACCAATTTATTCATGAAGAAGGCAGTGCCGTGTTCAGAATACTTAGTGTTGACTTCAAGGCTCTTTACACTGTACTTGAATCCGTTGGGATCGAGCTCTCGAATAATTTCCTTGAAATCTTCGGAAAAGACGTGTACGCGCTCTTCTAAGAAAGCTTCGTCTTCGAAGTTAGGACCATGAGATTGCGCAAAAGTAGGTGTGATGGACAAGATCATTGCAAGGGGCGCTGCAATGCGTTTGAAAAATCTCATCAGTAAAAACGGTTATCGGTTAAAATATGGTTAAAACAAATCTAACGGATTGCGAAGGCAAGCCCCATTTTCATAGACCAATCGAAAAGATTATCGACGAAATGCAGTCTCGTTGTGATTCACGGGCAAAGGCTGGTTCATGGCAAGTAGCTCGTCCAGATACGATCGATCGTTAGAAAGCCTCGGAATTTTATGCTGACCACCAAGCTTTCCTTTGCCCTTCAGCCAGTCATAAAACAAGCTGGGTCTGGCCTTTTGAACCTTTGGTGGAGTGAGGGTCATATTATTTCTCCTTTTGGCTTCGTAGTCCGAATTGACCTCCTGCAAGGTGGCATCAAAAACGCGGCAGAAATGGTCGAAATTCTGGGGTGGTTTTCTGAATTCAATCAACCACTCATGACTGCCTTTGTTCTTGCCGCGCATAAACACAGGTGCTCCTGTATAGTCAATGATTTCCGAAGCGGTTGCCTTACATGCTTTTTTCAGCGCTTCTTCTGCATTTTCAATAATCAGTTCTTCGCCGAAGGCATTGATAAAGTGTTTGGTGCGTCCGCTTATTTTAATACGATACGGATTGACGGACGTAAAGCGCACCGTATCGCCAATTTTATAGCGCCATAAGCCTGCATTGGTGGTGATGATCACAGCGTAATTTTTATCCACTTCCACTTCAGAAAGCGGAATGATGCGTTCTTCCGAAGTACCATAACCTTCCATGGGAATGAATTCATAAAAAATACCATAATCCAACATCAACAGCAGTTCTTTGCTATGGTTGCTGTCTTGCAAGGCAAAAAAGCCCTCGGAAGCATTGTAAATCTCGTAATACCTAAAATTGTCAGAAGGGAGCAATGCTTGGTATTGCTCGGCGTAGGGATCAAAGCTTACACCCCCGTGAAAATAAACTTCTAACTGGGGCCAAACTTCTAAAATACTGGCTTTGCCAGACTCCTCAAGCACGGTGTTCAAGAGCGTAAGCATCCAAGAAGGTACGCCAGCCAAACTCGTTACTTTTTCCTGAATGGTTTCGTTTACAATGGCCTTCATCTTCGTTTCCCAGTCGCTCATCAAAGAGATCTCATTACTCGGAGTGCTGCTAAATTCTGCCCAAAAAGGCATGTTATCAATTAAAATAGCCGAAAGATCACCGTACATGGTGCCATTGTCTTTGTAGAGTTCTTTGCTACCGCCAAGTCGCAGGCCTTTACCGGTAAATAGCATGGAGTCTTCGTTATTGTTGAGGTAGACACACAAAAGATCCTTGCTCGCTGCATAATGGCAATCTTCTAAAGATGCTTCGCTTACGGGGATGAATTTACTTTTCGCATTGGTGGTTCCACTAGATTTCGCGAACCATTTGATGGGCGCCGGCCAAAAAATATTGTCTTCTCCTCGACGACTTCGTTCAATCATGGGTTCGATATCTTCATAGGTAGTCACAGGAACGCGTTCTGCGTAGTGCTGATAGTTCTTCACAGAAGCAAAATCGTAGCGCTTTCCAACTTCGGTGTATTTCGCCTTTTGAATAAGTTTTTGCAATAGCTCTTCCTGTACCTCATTAGGGTATTTTAGGAATAATTCCATCTGGTGAATACGCTTCTTGAGAAACCATGAAGCAATGGAATTGACGAGCGGTATTGGCATAATTAGGCTATCTTTGACTCACTAAAAGTAACAAAAAATAAAAGCATGTTTGAAGGGGTACTTACAAAAATGATTACGGAACACACCAGTCCGATCAATTACTACTTAGACCTCGGCACGGATGTGGTGCATTTGAATCAATTGTTAGATAAAAACCTTCAGCTATCTTTTGTGAAATACGAATGTCTTAACTGTCATTTAGACAAAGAGATCTATAGACAAGGATTTTGTAAAAGCTGTTTTTTCGAAGTACCTCAAGCGGCAGATTGGGTCATGCGTCCTGAATTGAGCAAAGCCCACCTTGATGAAGAAGAACGCGATCTGGCTTATGAGAAGAAAGTTCAACTACAACCACACATTGTGTATTTGGCCAATAGTAGCAACATTAAGGTTGGGGTAACGAGGAAGACTCAAGTACCTACGCGTTGGATCGATCAAGGTGCCCATGAGGCCATTGAGATTGTGGAGGTGCCCAATCGGTATTTGGCAGGCATCACTGAAGTGGCTTTGAAAGAACACATTTCCGATAAAACCAACTGGCGCAAAATGGTAACCAACGAGGTAAAGGACGAAGATCTCAAAGCCTATCGTGAACAATTGCGCGCATTCATCCCTGAAGAAGCCAAGGAATACTTTATCGCTTCTAATTCAGAAACCGAACTGAAGTTTCCTGTATTGGCCTATCCCACCAAGCCCAAAAGCTTGAATATTGTCAAAGAAGAGCGCTATCAGGGAGTACTTAAAGGTGTTAAGGGCCAGTATTTATTATTTGAAGACAATACGGTTTTTAACGTGCGCGCCAATGAAGGCATAGTGGTGAACCTAGCCGTAAGGGTCTAAGCGGTCCACTCGTCGACCCTAAGGACCATTCGTCAGAAACCACTTTACTGACGTAGCTTATCGCAGTAGTTTGGGAGCAAATAAAAAATTACTGTTATGATACGTTTATTACTCATTACCTTATCAATAGTTCTTAGTCAAGTAGGATTTTCACAAAAAAATATCGTTGCCACAGACGATTTACTCATCATTGTTTTTACCGAAGAAGACGATTCTGTTTTGAAAATGTACACCTATCCACCGAAAAGCGCTATGACACTTTTAGATAGTAATGGCGAAATATTAGAAGCTTCACAAAAAACTGAAAACTTCTTTGAAACTGAAGAGGCTAAGGAGATTCTAGTATATCCTAGTTACACTAAAAACCCAATTCGTTTACAAACAGATGGACTCAAGATGCAAGCCTTCACCAGCAAACAAACGGCCCGAGAAAACGGAATTCGCTATTTCTGGCACGAACAGAACAGAAAGAGATCGTACGCCAGTTCTGACGATCTTAGCATCAGTTACAAAGAAGTGATTCCATCCGAGAAGAATGAAGGAACCAAAAACACCAAAGTGATCTTTACCAATGGTGTACAGTTTGAATACACAGATGGGATAACATTAGCCACACTCCATGGTGAAGAGCTGAAAATAGAAGGAAAGTATATCATTTCATTACCCAACGGTTTCCTGAAAATGAGCTACAACCCCAAAAACGCTAAGATCTGGTATGTGTTCACCAAAGAATAGCTTATCTGATGAGTTTCGCTTTGCGGAGCTCTTTTTCTATGTTTTCCAACAACATTTTATACGTTTTACCACGGTAGAACCAATTAAATCCGGTGGTTAATAATCGATTTCCGCTAATACCGCGTACAAGCGAGCTGATTCTCTTTTTTAGCAGACGCTTGTACTTTTTCTCGAAAGCTGACATGTTGAAGGAAGGATATTCAGGATATGGAATATAAGCGTCTTCTGGCGCATAATTCTCGGTGTCATATTGCCCATCAAAAGCCTTTATAACCTTCATATCTGGGATAATTGGATAATACCAATCACCTGTTTCATCTTTCGGCGGCACCGCAAATTTAAAGCGCTCCAGCGATGCTTCCGTAGCGCCAGCGTTGAAGCGTTTTTCTATGTTTTCCTGCTTTACCGCAAAATAGTAGCGCAAGAAAATCTGGCAGTTCAACCTGCCTAATTTGAAATCGTGTTCGCGTAATTTCTTGTCGAAAAAACCAGCAAAGCCGCTGATCGGAGCAGATGCCAAATGATTATCGGCATGTACCCATTTCTCATGACCGGCTACGTTTTTCTTTACTTTTCTAGAGGGTGCGATGAGAAATTTAGTTCGGTCGCTTAAGGAAAGTGCGTCTAGAATACCATCTTGGTTGAACATCACCTGATTGCGTAAGGCCTTGAACATGCCTTTTCCGATAGAGAGCATATCGCGTTTGGATTCATAGGGTTCCATATCGTGATCGTGGTTGGGAAAGGGATCCACCATAATTACGGCATAGTTATCGCTCTTTTCTTGTTCGATTTCAGGATTTTTTTCGTTGATCACTTTCAAGCCAATACCGAAGGGTTCGTTGTTGATCAGACCACCATCAATTGAATTGAAGCGATAGATTTCTTCACCATCCATGATGGGCTCAATGCCATCACGCCTTCCGAAGAGGTATTTGGGATAGCGTTCCACATACTTTCTAGAGATTTCAATTTCTCGTGATTTGAGACCGATGGGGAAGGCTGCTGTACTCAACGTAGCATTTTTGATGTATTCCACATCTTTTTCAGCCAAAGGATCGAAAACATAGTACAGTCGATCGTCTTTAGGGCCGTTGTCAGGTACGCCATGCGGAAACTCGTCGTTCATTACCTTATATCTGAAAAAACCACCATGATTTGTAATTACCGTTCCTGCACCTGCGCTTCCATCAAAATTGACTTTAAAGTTGATGCCTCTGAGGTTGCTGGTGGTTAAGATCAAATCAAGACTTTTGCTCACAAAAGGGGGGTACTTATTTTGTTTATCAAGTACCAATGCCTTGTCCGCGATTGCTTCGATCGCTTTGGTATTCAATAAAGACTCTGGAGTCTCCGTACCCTTGATATCGTCTCGCTGCAATAATTTAGTGAGCGAGTCACTGTGCTGATCATCGGCCATTTCTACCCAACTCTGATAAAATCGGTTGTGTTTTCCGTCAGGATTCTTCGAATTCACCGGAGTGTGTTTTGCATCTAATAGCGAAAGCATCGTCAAAGTACCGCTTATGCCTCCAGCCGAAGCACCACTCATGACATCAATTTCCACATCATGCATGGGAACGCTCTTGTCGTAATCCTCACTTTCAGGGGTACCACCGTTTTTTATAATGTTTCTATTTTTCTCTTTGGCGGCTTCCCAAAGTTGAAGGGTTTCCAAAAGATAGTCTAAAACACCAGCAGTGTATGCACCTGCAGAGACAGCTCCTGCCATAGTGATGCAGAGTTTGAATTTTTTCTCATTCATGCTTAGAAGATTTCGTTTTTGGTTCTTAAGATGGCATTCATATGATATTGAATGATCTTATCGCGTCCCTGTCGTGTCATTAGGATATTCCGGCACTCATCTTCATTGTCCATGAAGAAATTCTCCGTAAGAATAGCGGGCATACGAGTTCTTTTTAAGACAAAGAATTTAGCTTCCTTATCAAGGTCGCCATCGCTGAAATCAGCCCGGAGTGGCTTATTGGGGTAGGTGCGTTGAAATTCTTCCCCAAAAATGGTGGCGATGCGATCGCTTTTGGTGTTTCCTGGCGAGGTAAATACCTCATAGCCTCTCCCGCCGCCTGCGTTTGCATGAACGCTGAGGTAAAAACTACTTCGTGTTGGATAGGCATTCGCGCGATTCACACGGGTTTGTAGTGTAACATCACGGTACTCTGGCGCAATGTTCACATAGGCAATACGGTGTTGGGTCAATTGTTCAATGATACCATTTACAATTGCTCTGTTGAATTCCCCTTCAAAGAGTTGAGAGCCATCATTCCAAACTGGCGAACGTTTTCCGGGTGTTTGGTAGCTTCCGTTGATAAGACCTCCATGGCCGTTGTCAAGTAATACGATCATTTGTGTTGGTTTTGGTAGAATAGTGCCATTACGTAGGAACTGCTCCAAAGATGACCGTAAAACTTGCAGTGGACAAGGGTGTTTTTACGGTTTACCCTAAGGAATAAGCAGCTTCGTAAGTTGGATGAGGCCTACCAATAGGAGTACGATCCCTAAAACTTTATTGGTTTTCTGTGTCACAGATTGCACGCGATTTTTGATATAACAGCTGAGCTTACTGTAGAAAAATAAGGTAACCACTTTACCCACATACACGCCGGAAAAGAAAATGAAGAGCATGAATAGCGGCGATTTCATATGAAGTGGAATAGTATTCATATCGATGTAGCTAATGGCCAAAATCCAATAGGCAATCACTGGCGGATTTAGCAGTCCCAGTACAAATCCAGTAGCCCATTTGGAGGTATATTTTTGATTCTTTGTGTTTGACTTCGAGGGTGCTTTTTTAAAGAAAAGGAACAGACCAGCCGCCAGAATAACAAAGGCCAAGGTGTACTGAATCCACAAATGCATAGTAATAAATTGGGTGAAGGCTGTACTACAATGCAGGGCGAAAAGCGATAGTAGTATTTCGGCGATACCCGCGGCAAAGGCAATCTTCATGGCCTGTTTGGCGTCGCTTTTTAAAGTAGTACTGATAACGGAGAGGTTCACTGTTCCTAAGGGAAGTGCTCCGAGTGCCGTTGCCAATAATCCGATTCCGAAGTATCCTACGATATGCATGGGGCATTAGTAGGATAAGTAAGGTGAACATTACACAAAGGCTAATCTAGCTCAATTTCTTCGCCTACTTTCAATCCGAATCTTTTTCGGAATAGGAACACGAACAAATACAGAAAGGGTGTATCTATGGCTGCCACAAGTACCTTGAAAAGGAAGCCGCTAATGAGGAGTCCTTTGAACAACGACCAATCAATTTTTCCGAAGGAACACAGCAAAAACAAGACTGTAAAGGTATCGACAAACTGCGAGCTAAAGGTTGAAAAATTATTTCGCAGCCAGAGGTACTTTCCTTTGGTAAGTCGCTTCCAAAAATGGAAAATGTGAATGTCGATATACTGGGCAAGAAGGTAAGCCATCATCGAGGCGAAAACGGCAATAACCGTCGCTCCAAACACATTCGTAAATACTTCATCGCCAATGGGCGAATAGTCGGTAGCAGGCGCTTCTGAAGAAATCCAAACGATCAATAAAGAAAAGAAAGAAGCAAAAATACCTGCGGTAACAACTCTGTTGGCCTTCTTCTGTCCATAAATTTCTGAGATCACATCGGTGATGAGGAAGGTAATCGGGTAGGGCAGAATACCAACGGAGACTTCAAAAAGGTTGGATCCAAAAATCTGAACGTCTCCAAAAGGATACCAATAGAAGAACTTCTGAAATATCAAATTGGATACCACCAAAGAGGTGATAAACAACGCCGCCAGGTACATATAAATTCTGGAGGCAACTTTACGATCGGCAGCCTTCATCAGAATTATTGGATGTTCAATTCAAAGGGCATTCGCGCTTGTACTCCCTTATTGGTCGTGAGCTTTTTCAGCTGTTGTAGCATCTCGTAGGTTTCATCGCCTAATTCCTCTCGAAGCAGTGCTTCTTTAGTTTTTCCGAAAGGAAAGGCGCCAAACCCTTGAAAAATATCTTTGAATTCCTTTTTGTACTTCGGATAGCTCACAGTTCGATAGTTCTCTATTTCGGCGAGTTCTGCAGCACGTTCAATTGCGGTATCCAAACCACCCAATTCGTCCACCAATCCAATTTTTAAGGCGTCAGTTCCTGTCCACACACGACCTTGCGCCACTGAATCTACTTCAGCCACGGTCATGCCGCGACCTTCGGCTACGCGTTCTAAAAAGATGTCATAGGTTTCTTCAATACCTTCTTTGACAAAGGCTCGAAATTCGGGCGACATCGGTTCAAACAACCCATAGGCAAACGATTGCTTATTGGTGCCTACTTGCTCTGTGTTAATCCCGATCTTATCAGCAAGTCCTGCGGCGTTCGGAATGGTGCCGAAAACCCCAATGGAGCCTGTGATGGTGGTAGGCTCTGCAATAATCTTATCTGCCTGGCAGGCAATGTAATACCCTCCAGAAGCAGCCACATTACCCATGGAAACAACTACGGGTTTTTTGGCATTGAGGTTTTCCAAGTCGCGAAGTATCAACTCTGAGGTCAATGCACTTCCTCCGGGAGAATCCACACGAAGTACCACGGCTTTTACCTTTTCGTCTTTTGCAAGTTTTTCAAAAGCCTTTCTAAAGAGGCCCTGGGCGATGAAGTTCTCGTTTCCTTCGCCATATAATATCTCACCTTGGGCATACACCACGGCAATTCGGTCTTTTGCGGATTTTGGACGACTTTTTTGCTTGGCATAGGAGATATAATCCTCAAGATCGACACTTTCGAGCTCATCGTCAGCTTCAAGTTCAAGGGCATTTTTCAAACAGTTCTGGTATTCATCGAGATACACGACACCATCGATCAAATCATTGCTAAAGGCCAATTTTGGAGAACGTGCCATGAGGTTATCCGCCATATAGTTGAGGTCGTCGATCGTAATACCGCGGCTGATGCTAATTTCTTCAAGCATCGTATTCCAAACAGACTCAAGTAACTCCGAAATCTGTTCTCTATTGGCCTCGCTCATTTCATTTTCTAGATAGGGCTCAACGGCACTTTTGTACTTTCCGTGTCGGATCACTTCCATTTTGAGTCCTGTTTTCTCTTGGAAGTCTTTGTAGTACATAATCTCAGTAGCTAGCCCACGGAAATCCATTTCACCCACAGGATTCAAGAAGATGGAATCGGCTACACTGTTGAGATAGTATTGTCGCTGAGAATAGAAATTTCCATAGGCGTAGATGAACTTTCCAGACTCCTTAAATTTCAAAAGAGCGTCTCTCACCGCTTTGGTTTGGGCCAGGCCAGCCAACATATTATTTTCGCGAATGCTAATGCCTTTGATTTTGTCATCTTCCGTAGCGTATTCAATGGCATTGAGCAATTGATCAAGACCAACAACAGGATCTTTGAGACCCAGTGCTTCTTCCAAAGGATCAGCTTTTGGTGTATGATCTTTCACTAGGCGATTTACATTCAGATTCAAGACAGAATCTTCTCGTACCGTTACGGTCTCAGATTCACCTAAGGAAGACATTACACCCAGAAATAGAAAAAACAGCACAAATAAAATGCCCATTGCAATGAAAAAACCCACTATGGCGGCCAATACACTTCTCAAAAATTTCATACCCAGATTTTTATAGGCTAAAGCTGCAAAGATAGGCGATTGTCTATTTCTTTTAGTTACTTTGCCCTTGGGATTATGAAGAATTTAAGAAGGATCTATTTATCGTTAGGGAGCAATTTAGGCGATCGCCAATATAACCTTCAGAAAGCGGTTAATTTACTAGCTGAAGAGGTCGGAAAAGTGAAAGTAGTCTCGCCA
>CAWUKP010000054.1:0-11171 GCA_963922975.1 uncultured Spongiivirga sp.
TCCGGCTCTACACTCAGATCCCACCGTTTCATAAGCACTATCGCCAGCACAATTCACCATTACACCGAGCTCTTTATCGTAAAAATCATTACCGATGATACCGTGCATACTTGGCGTTGTACCGGTAAAGACAGAAGCATGTCCAGCTCCAGTATAAGTAGGTATATAGTTGAAATGATTGTTCTTACAGTTAAAGCCGTCCTCCACCAAGCGCTTAAAACCACCATCGCCATAGTGATCCCAAAAACGAGTGATATAATCGTAGCGCATTTGATCAACAACGATTCCTACAACCAGCTTGGGCTTGGCATAGGGTGTGTCCTTTTTTTGGGCAAAGCCACCTATGCTTGCTAACATCAGAATTAAAGCCAGTTTTTTCATAATTGTTACTTCTATTGCTCAAAAATAAGGAGTTTACCGCTTTGCATGTCATCCTAAAGTTAAATTGCATGCCAATTTCTTTCATATCTTCGCTTTCGTAAATTCGTTACATGAGATACCTTAGACAGGTTGGCGCCTATTTCATTATGCTGAAGGATATCTTTCGGAAGCCTACCAAATGGAGTGCCTTACGAAAATTGATCCTGAAGGAAATAGATGATCTTGTTATTGGCTCCTTGGGAATCGTTTGTTTCATTTCCTTCTTTGTAGGTGGGGTAGTTTCCATTCAAACTGCTTTGAACATTGACAATCCTTTGATTCCTAAATATCTTGTGGGTTTTGCTACGCGCCAATCCGTTATTCTAGAATTTGCCCCCACGCTCATTTCTATTATCATGGCGGGTAAGGTAGGCTCTTTCATCACCTCGAGTATCGGAACGATGCGCGTAACCGAGCAGATCGACGCTTTAGAAGTGATGGGCATCAACTCGTTGAATTATTTGGTTTTTCCAAAAATCATTGCACTGCTGCTCTACCCGTTTATCATTGCTATTTCTATGTTTTTAGGAATTCTTGGCGGTTGGATGGCGTCTATCTACGGCGGTTTTTCAAGCAGTGCCGATTTTGTGGAAGGCCTACAAATTGATTTCATTCCTTTTCACTTGACCTATGCATTTATCAAGACACTGATCTTTGCCTTTGTACTGGCTACCATCCCTTCTTTTCACGGATACTTTATGAAAGGAGGCGCCCTTGAAGTGGGAAAAGCAAGTACTACTGCTTTTGTCTGGACCAGTGTAGTGATCATCCTACTGAATTATCTCATCACTCAACTTTTGCTCACATGATCGAGGTGAAAAATATACATAAGACCTTTGGAGACAATCATGTCTTAAAGGGAATAAGCTCTTCTTTTGACCAGGGAAAAACAAATTTGATCATCGGCCAAAGTGGTTCAGGTAAGACCGTATTTCTCAAGTGCATGCTAGGGCTTTTTACTCCAGAAGAAGGAGAGATTCTATACAGTGGAAAAGCCATCTCAGAAATGGGTCGCGATGAGCGAACAGACCTACGTCGTGATATGGGTATGGTCTTTCAGGGGAGTGCCTTATTTGATTCGATGACGGTGGAAGAAAACGTTTCTTTCCCGATGGAAATGTTTTCCAAAAAATCGAAAGAAGAAATGCGCGATCGTGCCAACTTTGTTCTGAATCGCGTAAACCTTGAAAATGTAAATGAGCGCTACCCCGCAGAAATCTCAGGAGGAATGCAAAAGCGTGTCGCCATTGCCCGAGCCATTGTGATGAATCCCAAATATCTCTTCTGCGACGAACCCAATTCCGGCCTAGACCCAAGGACGGCTATCTTGATAGACAACCTCATTCAGGAGATCACAGACGAGTACAATATGACCACCGTGATCAATACCCACGACATGAATTCTGTCATGGAAATAGGAGAAAAGATATGTTTCCTGAAAGATGGAAATCTTGCCTGGGAGGGTACCAATAAAGAGATTTTCAAGACCGATAACGAGGCGGTTACTAATTTTGTCTATTCTTCAGAGTTATTTAAAAAGGTGCGAAAAATGTACCTGGAGGACAGCGAATAACCTTCTTATGAAGTATCAGCTTGCACAAATCAACGTAGCACGCATGAGAGGCGTCAATTTAGACGATCCAATCATGCGGGAATTCAAAGAGAACATTGATGCGGTCAATGCACTTGCCGAATCTGCTGAAGGCTTTGTTTGGCGACTGAAAGACGAAAGTGACAACGCCATGAGCTTTCGGCCCTATGAAGACGAGCAAATTCTCATCAACGTTTCCGTTTGGAAAGACGTATCGTCTCTCGAAAAGTTTACCTACCAAACCTTTCATTCCAGTTTTGTAAAAAGACGGAAAGAGTGGTTTCAGAAGTACGGTGAAGCACATTATGCCCTCTGGTGGATTCCCCAAGGTGAATTGCCTACACTTGACGATTGTGTGGCACGCCTTGAGCATCTGCAATCCGAAGGACCATCATCACACGCCTTCACCTTCAAAAAGGTTTTTCCCCCAGCCTAGCTACCTTAATCAATCTCGAATTTGCGATCGCCCAACTTCACCTTGAGCCAAGCCTCTAGTTTTTGTTGTTGCGCCTTTACGGCTTCTTCCGGGACGGAGTCTTTCCATTTCGCTGAAAAACGGGCTAAGGTGTCTAATTTGCTAAAGTTGGTACGTAAGACACTTGCGTAGCTTAGTTCTTCCAAGTGTTCGTAATTGATCTTGGCTTCTGCGCTGATTTCATCAAATGGAACAAATTCTTGTTCCAAGCGCGATAGTTTTGCTACCCGCTCCTCTAAAAAAGCAATCTTCTGGGTTTGATCCATCAAATCCATTGAATCTCTGCGTCGCAGTTCTTTCATGTAGTTCATTTGATCAATCCCTGTGTTTCTCGATTGATTGATCGACAACTCACAATTCCTGAGGTTTGGATAATTACTCAGACGTGCCCGTAACAAATTCATGGTGGCTTCTGGGATACGGTCATCTCCAAAGGACGTTAACTCGATACTGGACACCGCATCCTTCCCAGGGTTGTACTCAAAGGTCGCATAGCGTTTCATATATTCTGCATTGGGCAAGCCTTCCAATTCTGTATTGATGAAACGTTGTACATCTGCTTTGAATTGACTTTCATTCAACACACGTACGAAGGTAAATCCTGCTGGAATCATTGCCGCTATGGCCAAAACTCCAGCCATTCTAGCAATGGCACGCCTTCTCTTCGAATTGGCATACCGAATCATTGGGAAACGCAGAATCTTCAAGACTAAAAAAGTGGCCAAGGCAATAAAAATGGTGTTGATAATGAAAAGGTACATAGCGCCGATGGCAAAATTCCATCCTTCGGGATCACCCAGTGTTCCTTTGGCAAGGCCAAAACCTACTGTACATAAGGGTGGCATCAAAGCTGTAGCGATAGCAACTCCAAAAATAACACTAGCAATCGTGCCGCGTTTGGTACGAGCGATGATCAGGGCTAAGCCGCCAAAGAAAGCAATGAGCACATCTCGAATATCTGGCTTCACCCGTGCGAGCAGTTCAGAAGAATCTTCACGCAGCGGAAATAACCAAAAGAAAAGAAATGCCGTGAGTACACTCAATACCACCATGACCGCAAAATTGATCAAAGACCTACGCAGCGTATCAATATCGTTAATGGCAATAGACATCCCCATGCCCAAAATAGGGCCCATTAATGGTGAAATTAACATGGCACCAATCACCACTGCGGTAGAATTCGCATTCAGGCCCACGGAGGCCACGAAAATGGAACAAATCAAAATCCAAGCTGTAGCTCCCTTAAACGGAATATCGTTTTTAATGGCGTCAATGGTCGCGTCTCGATCTGTGTCTTTTCGAAAGCTGAAGATCTCATTGATAAAACCGCGTAAACTTTTGACCAAACCTTGGGCGTCCTTTTTAACGGCATCCTTGGCTACTTGCGATTCCTCCTGAGGCTCTTCTTGAAAATTAAATTTGCTCTCCTGTTCCATAGGTTAGGTATATTGTGAACCGAATTTCTCTTTTACGGCGGTCAGTACTTTTTTAATGTCTTGCTCTTTCTTTTTTGGATAGATCATGAGCACCTCTTCTTTGTCGACGATGATGTAGTCATTCAATCCGTCAACGACCACCACCTTGTTTCCTTCAGTACGAATCAAATTCCCTTTACCATCTTGACTCAACACTTGTGCATTAATCACTGCATTGTCTGTGCTATCTTTTTCCAACTTCTCGTACAGCGACCCCCAGGTTCCGAGGTCGTTCCAGTCAAAACTTGCGGGAAGCACATAAATTTCCTGTGAATGTTCCAAGATGGCATAGTCTACTGAAATATTCTCTGCTTTCGGATAATTTTCACGGATGAAGTCATCTTCCAACTCCGTATTGTAAACGTTAGTACCTGCTTCAAAGAGCGCATAAAGCGATGGTTGAAAGTTTCGAAAGGCCTCAAGGATCGTCTGCACACTCCATACGAAGATACCAGCATTCCAAAGGTAATTACCAGCCTCTAGAAACTCTTTGGCTTTTTCATAATTGGGTTTTTCCGTGAATCGAAGTACCTTTTTGATAGCTTGTTCACCTTCTTTTTCATACTGAATGTAGCCATAGCCCGTATTCGGAAAACTAGGTTGTATTCCTAGCGTCATCAACTTATCAGAACCATCACAAAAATCGAAGGCGGCACTAAGATTTTCGGAGAAGCTCATTTCATCCTCAATCCAATGATCGCTGGGGGCAACTACCATAACAGCATCCGCCTGCTCCTTTTGAATCTTAAGCGCTGCGTACAAAATACAGGGCGCTGTATTGCGCATGGCAGGTTCTAGGATCACCTGTCTTGTCGTCACTTCGGGCAATTGCTCGAATACCAAGGCGTTGTACCGTTCATTAGTTAAAATGAAAATGTTCTCTGCAGGAACCGACTTTTGAAGCCGTCGAAATGTTCTTTGAATGAGCGTCTCACCAGTACCCAACATGTCGTGAAACTGCTTTGGGAAATCGGTGGTACTGACGGGCCAAAAGCGAGAGCCGATACCCCCAGCCATTAAGATCGCATAGCGTTTAGTGTTCATACAACATAAAGCATTTTGTTAGTCCAAAGGTACTACTTCGGCATTAGGCTGAAAAAGGTAGATCCGCCCGCTCTCTACTTCTACACATTCATATCGTTTTACGCGCCTATTTCCTTTTTTGAAGACACGACCGTTGGGTGTTCTGAAAACACTTCCTACTGGCAATTCAAAGATATACGATTTATCGGAAGGAGGGTCAAATTGTTTGAGCGCTAACGACAAGCGTGCATCGGTGTCGCTTGAGGCTTTAGGATTCTTAAAATGATGAGCCAATAATGGAAGGAGATTTGACGGAAAGACTTCTGGCCTTAGAAAAGGCAGCATCAATCGCTGAAAGCATCGCTTCCACTCGATGCCATGAGGCTTGATTTGTCGCCCATAGGTTTCAAATGCTACCAAGTGAGCAATTTCATGTACTAGCGTCAGCAAAAAACGATACGGATTGAGCGACGCATTCACGGTAATGGCATGTGCGCCATTTGGCAGGCGTCGGTAGTCTCCATGACGTGTTTGTCGATGATTCACGATCTTCAAATGCACCTGATACGTCTGAATAAGCTGAAAGCTTTGATCTAGGGCCCTTTCTGGAACGTATTTGGATAATACATCTTGCACTGTGTAAAAGTAAGAGATCGCAGGATAAGTACCAGAAAACTTTGATATAGAATTTACATGCGCTATTTTTAGACCTCAAAAACTGCTGAAAAAGAATGCTTTACTCATCATTTCGACACCTCATCGTAGGCTTTTGTTGGATAGTCTGTTCATTGGGTTTATGCGCTCAGATGGACGTTCGAGACGATTTTGAAGGCAACGGTACCATCACTACTTGGTTTGGGGACGATTGCGCAATAGATATCAATTTCACAAATCCGTTTCAGGAAGATATCAATACTTCATCAACAGTATTGCGCTATGAAGATACTGGCGGGCAGTTTGCCAACGTTCGGTTTGATGTTCCTTCGAATTTTGACATGGCATCGCAACAGGTGTTTTCTATAAAAATATATGTTCCAAGTTCTGGAATTAGTGGAGCACAACCCAATCAAGTTTCCTTAAAACTACAAGACGGAAACTTAGCTCAACCTTGGATCACTCAAAGTGAAATCATCAAAACCATACAGCTAGATCAATGGCAGACCGTTACCTTCGATTTTGCCAACGACACGTATCTAAATTTAGATGCTGGCTCTCCGCCGCCAACACAACGTACAGATTTCAATAGAGTGGTCATTCAAGTAAATGGAGAGAACAACAACGATCGCGTTCTGGCCTATTTAGATGATATTGACTACTATGCCGCTACCAATAATGACCCGATTTACGACAATTTGGTATGGTCTGATGAATTTGAAACACCAGGTGCCCTAGATGCTTCCAAATGGTTTCAGCAGACGCAAATACCTCAAGGTGGTAGTTGGTACAATGGCGAAATTCAGCATTACACCAATCGAATAGATAATTCTTTCGTAGAAAATGGTGTGCTTAAAATCGTGGCAAAACGGGAAACCTTTACAGACCAAGGTGTCACGAAAGACTTTACCTCAGCCAGACTCAATTCTAAGTTTACCTTCACTTATGGCAAGGTGGAAGTTCGCGCGAAACTACCCAGAGGAATTGGCACATGGCCGGCCATTTGGATGCTTGGCAAGAATATAAATGAAGCAGGCGCCTATTGGCAAACGCAAGGATTTGGAACCACCACATGGCCTGCATGCGGTGAAATTGATATCATGGAGCATTGGGGCGACAATCAGAATTTCGTCCAGAGTGCCATACATTCGCCGTCTAGCTTCGGCAACACCGTAAATAAGGGCGGACAAACCATTACTACGGTCTCGGATCAATTTCACCTATACACCCTTGTCTGGACTCCTGAAAAAATGACTTTTAGCGTAGATGGCGTTGTACATTATGTGTACGAACCTCCTGTGAGAGACCAAAATACTTGGCCCTTTGATGCGGATCAGTATTTGCTATTCAATGTGGCTATATTGCCAAATATTGAAGGTTCTTTCACCGAAAGTGCCCTTGAGATTGATTATGTGCGGGTCTACCAAGAACAGGTACTTTCCAATCCCAATCAAAACCTGTCAGCAACGCTTGCCGTCTATCCAAACCCAGCAGGAGATACGCTGAACATCCAGCTTCCAGTACTTACGCAGGAAAAGATTGAAGTCGCCTTATTTAACATAGCAGGGGTCAAGGTAAAAACTGAAATACTGTCTACAAACGATACATTCCTATCGGTAAACATACAAGACCTGCCTACGGGTCATTATACGTTGAAATATTCTATGGAAGGCAAGCAATACACTTTCAAGGTGCTGAAGAATTAGGGTTTTCAATCCCCTTGATAGCCGAAGAAACATAAAACAGTACTGCTCCAACTTTTTATAGAAGTTCTTATCTTGGGAAGCATCTAACCACCCAACATGAGATTTCTCGTTTTCTTCGTTACGATACTATGTCTGATTTCCTGCAAAGAATCTCCCAAAGTTTTACTATCTGATTCAAAGAAAAGTCAAGAAAGTAATGCTAGCGGTGAACAGTACCGTCCGCTATATCATTTCACACCGCCAACCCATTGGATGAACGATCCCAATGGTCTAATTTATTATGAAGGTGAATACCATTTGTTCTATCAGTACTACCCTGAAGACAATGTGTGGGGGCCCATGCATTGGGGTCACGCTGTTTCAGAAGATCTCGTTCATTGGAAACACTTACCCATAGCTCTTTACCCAGACGAACAAGGCTATATTTTTAGCGGAAGCGCCGTAGTGGACTGGCAGAACACCTCCGGATTTGGTACCAAAGAGCAACCTGCACTCGTGGCTATTTTCACCTACCATGAACCCAAAGGCGCTGAAACCGATGCCCTAGACTTTCAAACACAGGCCATTGCATATAGCTTAGATAAAGGAAGAACTTGGGTAAAATATGAGGGCAACCCTGTGCTCAAAAACCCCGGAATTCGAGATTTTAGAGATCCCAAAGTGATTTGGGATGAAGATTCCGGCCAGTGGGTTATGAGTCTAGCCGTTAAAGACCATATCAATTTTTATACTTCGCCCAACTTATTAAACTGGAAGTTAGCCAGCGAATTTGGTAAAAATCTAGGTGCCCATGGAGGTGTTTGGGAATGTCCTGACCTCTTCCCATTGGTTGATTCTCAAGGAATGAAGAAGTGGGTGCTAATTGTGAGCCTCAACCCTGGCGGGCCACAAGGCGGTTCAGCAAGTCAGTATTTTGTAGGTGATTTTAATGGTAAAACCTTTACGCCTGACGATACACAGATACGCTGGGTTGATTATGGTGCGGATAATTATGCCGGTGTTACCTTCAGTGATATACCTGAGGAAGATGGACGTCGAATTTTTATCGGTTGGATGAGCAATTGGCAATACGCACAAGTAGTTCCTACCTATACCTGGCGAAGCGCTATGACCTTGCCCAGAAGTCTCGAGCTATTCAAAGATCAAGAGGGATATCTTTTACAATCGAAACCTGTAGATGAATTGAAGGCGCTGTTAGGAACTCCCAAATCTTTTTCGGGAGAAGCAGAAATTAGTGACGAAGCCTATTTGCTTTCCGTCGATTCTATTACTCAAACAATCCAAATCGTTTTGAAGAATGATTTGCAGGAATACGTCATTTTCCGCATCGAAAATGATTCGTTGGTATTAGATCGAACTTCCGCTGGAGACCATTCGTTTCACAAGGCATTTAGCGCTGTTCACAAGGCACCAATTTTGGTGGATCAGCTTCATTCCTTGAACGTATTTGTAGATCGTTCTTCCATAGAAATATTTGTCAACGATGGCGAGCAAGTTATGACTGACTTGCTATTTCCCACTAAATCGTTCTCAATCATAGAAGTATCTGGCACTGACACCTTCGATCTCACGCCAATCCATTCCCCCTTCAATAACTAACTATTCTTATGAACAATCGCAAACTATTTTACTGGTCTATCGTAGTCGCACTTGCAGGTTTCCTATTTGGTTTTGACACCATTGTAATCAACGGTGCCGAACAGGGCATTCAGCAAGTGTGGAAGACCCAAGGATTTTTCCACGGTTTCTTTATTATGTCGATGGCATTGTGGGGTACGGTTATCGGCGCCATGTTTGGTGGCATCCCAACGGATCGCTTAGGTCGGAAGAAAACCTTGTTCCTTATTGGCGTTTTATACTTTGTTTCCGCAATTGGCTCCGCCATGGCCGCAGATCCGTATTCGTTTTCCTTCTTCCGCTTTATCGGCGGCGTTGGAGTTGGTGCTTCTACGGTGGCCGCACCCATCTACATTGCTGAAATCGCTCCTCCTGAAAAACGGGGGCGATTGGTGGCTACCTACCAGTTCAATATTGTTTTTGGGATTTTAGTAGCTTTTATTTCGAACTATTTAATCGAAACCTATATCGCAGAGAACTCATGGAGGTGGATGCTAGGGATCGAAGCCCTTCCAGCGTTGATCTATGCGCTATTGGTCTTGAAGGTTCCTAAGAGTCCGCGGTGGCTGTACATTTTCAAAAAAGACCGCGTAGGTGCAGAGCAGGTATTGCTGCAGATCAATCAGGCCCTTGATATTGAAAAAGAATTCGAGGAAATGGACCAAAGCCAGGAAGCAGGTTTCAATGAAAAACTTTTTCAAAAGAAGTATCTCGTACTAGTTGGTTTGGCGTTTTTCATTGCTTTCTTTAACCAAGCCTCGGGCATCAACGCCTTTTTATACTATGCCAAACGCATCTTTGACCTGGCGGGATTGGGCGCTCAAGCCTCCTTGCTCAGTGGTATTGGTGTTGGAATTGTAAACCTAATATTTACGCTGGTCGGGATGTCGCTTATTGATAAAATGGGCAGGAAAAAATTACTCTACATCGGTTCCGTAGGATATATCATATCCCTCAGTTTGGTAGCCTTAGCCTTCTACAGTGGTTGGAAGGGAATTTTGGTACCTATATTCTTGTTCATTTTTATCGCCTCGCACGCCATCGGACAAGGCGCAGTGATCTGGGTCTTCATTTCCGAAATCTTTCCAAACAGTATTCGGGCAAAGGGACAAGCCTTTGGAACTTCAGTTCACTGGGTAATGGCCGCTTTAATAACCCTTTTCATGACACCAGCACTGGAAGCAGTGGCTAACCCGTGGTGGATCTTTGCATTATTTGCGTTCATGATGGTTTTACAGCTAATTTGGGTGCATCGCTTTGTTCCTGAGACCAAAGGTGTTTCGCTGGAAGAATTAAGTCAGAAGTTGCTCAAGAAGAATTCAAAAAAATAAGGCCGGCTTAAGGAGTCGAGCTACTTACTTGCAGTATTTTTCCATTGTAAAATTTATGAGAAGAAAGGCTGAATTGGTAAATGTACTGCGCCATTTCTAAGGCAGTTAAAGGTGCTTGATAGCCAGGGAAGGCCTCTTCGAGCATTTCCGTTTGTACTGCTCCCAGCGCCAAAACATTAAATGCAGGACCGGTCTCTTTGTACTCTTCCGCTAAAAGTTCTGTCAGCGTGATCAGCGCTCCTTTACTAGAAGAATAAGCCGCCAATCCAGGAAATTTAAGACTCCCTTGGATACCCCCCATGCTGCTAATGTTCACCACGTGTCCGTTTTTTGGCATATATGGAACACAAATCTGTGTCAATGCCGCTACCCCGAAGACATTTACTTCGTAGGACTTCTGAAAATCTGCCATGGAGAGGTCTGTAAACGCTTTGTTGACCAGAAATCCAGCGTTATTGATCAAAACGTCAACCTGTTTCCACTGTTTTATGATGAATTGCTGCGCCTCTTGAATGCTTTCCTCAGCACCAATATCAAAAGACAAGGCAGTTACATTAGCGTATCCTAAATCCCGGCAAGGTTTTTCGTTACGAGATAACGCTAATACCTGATGTCCGCCTTGCGCAAAGAGTTTAACCAATTCGAGACCGATGCCCCTACTGGTGCCTGTGATGATGACATTTTTCATTTGTTATATATAATTTCTTTTTCGGTAGTGGAAGCCATGCGATCCAAGATTACGATCATATCGTTGATCACTCTAGACATATGCGGATAATCCATTTTATCGGCTTCATCATCCACATGGTGGTAGTACGGATAATTGTCAAAGTCAAAAGTACAAACAGTTTGCGAAGGCACTTTAAAACTCTTGTGGAA
>CAWUKP010000055.1:0-11151 GCA_963922975.1 uncultured Spongiivirga sp.
AGCTGAATCTGATTCGAAAAAGCGAAATATTGTTGCCCGACTTCTAGAACATCCGAAGCGTTTGTTGGCTACTATTTTGGTGGGGAACAATTTCATCAACATCGCTATCGTATTGCTTTCTGCGAGTATCACAGCGGAACTGTTAAATGCATGGGACCCGCTGGTGCGCTTTGTAGCAGAAGTGGTGCTTGTTACTTTTTTAATCTTACTATTTGGTGAAATTTTACCCAAAGTATACGCGAGTAGAAATCGCCAACGCTTTTCTTCCTTTATGGCGCTGCCTTTGCAGTTTCTAGATAAAATGCTTTGGTTGGTGGTGAGACCTCTTAGTGCTTTCTCTGGTTTTATGGAAGAACGCTTGGGGAAAAAGAGCATCAATTTCTCAGTAGATCAATTATCACAGGCTTTGGAATTGGCTTCGGAAGAGGACACCACCAAAGAAGAACAAAAAATTCTTCAAGGGATTGTTTCTTTTGGAAACACAGATACCAAACAAGTGATGCGCCCGCGCATCGATGTCTTCGCCCTCAATGAGGAAGCCGATTTTAAGTCGATTATGCCCGACATCGTTAAAAATGGCTATTCAAGGATACCAGTGTATCAGGATAATATGGACACCATCAGTGGGGTACTTTATGTGAAAGATCTGCTTCCGCATATCGACAGGCCCACGTATAACTGGAAAGCACTCATCAGAGAACCGTATTTTGTTCCAGAAAACAAGAAGTTAGACGACTTGTTGAAAGAATTTCAGGAGAAGAAAATTCATTTGGCCATTGTGGTTGACGAATACGGGGGAACTTCGGGGATCGTCACTTTAGAAGATATCATTGAAGAGATTGTGGGTGACATCAGTGATGAGTTTGACGACGAAGATTTGGTATTCTCCAAATTAGACGACAAGAACTTTGTATTTGAAGGGAAAACGACCTTAAAAGACTTCTATCGAGTGCTGAAAATGGAAGACGACGAAGTCCTGTTCGAGGAGTCAAAAGGCGAATCAGAGACTATTGCTGGCTTTGTATTGGAAATCTCAGGAAGTTTTCCAAGAAAAGGTGAAAGAATAAACTTCCATCACTACACGTTTACTGTGGAGGCGATGGACAAAAAACGATTGAAACAAATAAAAGTCTCTCTACACTAATGGCGCGATTACCCTTCATCTTTTTGTTGATCTTGTTCATCAGTTGTCAAGAGGAAACCATCCCTAAACCTAAAGGGATGCTCAGTCTTACCTATCCGGCGCCAGAGTATAGAGCGTTTGAAAGTGGCTGTCCGTATTCCTTTGAAAAGAATTTGATGGCCAAACCGATGCCCAAAGGAGCCTGTGATCTCAATCTGGAGTACGCCAAGATGAATGCCACGCTCTATCTTTCCTATAAACCAGTAAATAACAACTTAAAAGCATTGTTGCGTGATGCGCAGAAATTGGCTTTGGATCATACGGTCAGAGCAGATGGTATTTTGGATCAACCCTTTGTGAACCCTGATGGTAAGGTATATGGTATGTTCTACAGCATTGCGGGCAATGCAGCATCGCAGTCGCACTTTTATGTGACCGATAGCACCCAACATTTTCTAACAGGTTCGTTGTACTTCTACGCCAAACCCAATTACGATTCTATCTATCCCGCGGCGGTATACTTGCAAAAGGATATCAGGCGCTTGATGGAAAGTATTCAGTGGAAACACTAAATTCAACGGTTCTACAATTTCCAATTCAGTGATAAATGTCATCATTTATCTAATGTGACTGCGGTAGCTTTGTCAGGTATATAAACAACTAAACCTATGACAGTCTACGCAAGAATTCACGAAGATTGGAAGGCGAATGCCACGGGATATGCGGCACTTTCCATTATTGTTTCGGCTACTTTGGGTGCCATTGCAGCCATGTTGATCTTGATGCATGGGGTGGGCATATGGCAATTGATTCAACTTTTCGTGGCCGTTAGTGTCTGCATGGCGCACACTGCAGCTATTTTGACCGTTCAAAAGGCGAAGGTGGTGCTCAATCTTTTGATTGCGAGTCTTGTCGCCAACATACTATTAATCGCCATAAATGGCGTGTTTTAGAAACACCTTTTGTTTATTCAAGGGTTAGTTGATTGGTTTGAAAGCCCTCGGGGGGTAACGTCGAGGGCTTTCTTATGTGATCTACATAAAAAAACCGCTTAGGTAGCTAAGCGGTTGTAGTATTGATATGCTAATAGGCCTAAGCCTTTTTTTGTTTGCAGCACTCCTTTTTGCAGTCTTCGGCACACGCCATGGACTCTCCTTCTTTTTTCTCTTTGCAACAAGCCATTTCACAGTCTTTGGCACATTCTTTAGCCTTCGAACTATCGTTTGCCTTGCCAAAAGCATCCACTTCTTCCATTTCTAGCACTTTGTAAGTGTCTGCAGTTTCGGTAACTACCATGGCAAGATCGGTCAACTCCAGTTGCGTCTTGTCATATTCAACCATGGCTAATTTCTTGTCGAAGTCTACCTTGGCAGTTTTGACACCATTCTTTTTGTTCAAATTCTTCTGAATGGTGGCCGCACAGCCAATAGCACAGGTCATGCCTTCGATCGAGAATTCTGCTTTGGCCAAATTCTCTTCTTTGATCTCGCTTTTTTGCGAGCTAGCCACTTCTACGGTCTTAATTTCCGCTTCGTTGTTTTGCTTACAAGCTGCTATCAATACGACAGCTATCAGCAATAGGCTCATCTTTTTCATAATCATCTTCTCTTATAATGTCATTGCAAAATTAGGAGGTGACAAGATAATAAATCGCAAGAAAAAGCCCATTTTTGTGTTAAAAATTGTGAAAGAATAATGCAGCTTTCAAACAATAAGTGGGCATATTTAGTCGTCCTTTCTCTAATCTGGGGAAGCTCATACATTCTTATAAAGAAGGCGCTTGTAGGCTTTACGCCTATACAATTAGGAGCGATTCGGATCGTATTATCCACCTTTTTTTTGGCTAGTATCGGATTGAAGTCTTTAGGAACAATCCCGAAAGATCGCTGGAAGTGGATCGCCGCATCGGCCGCCGTTGGCTCTTTCTTTCCTGTATTCTTGTTTTCGTATGCCGAGACGGAAATTGACAGCAGCGTAGCCTCTATTTTAAATTCATTGGTGCCTTTATTCACCATTTTTGTAGGGTTCTTGGCCTTTAATATATCCTTTACTTTGAATCAGCTGTTGGGCGTACTTATTGGCTTGTTTGGGGCTGTACTTTTGGTATTTGAGGGCGCTGCCGTCAACCCGGATCAGAATTACTACTACGCTGGCTTGGTTTTGATTGCTGGTGTGCTGTATGCCATGAATGCCAACATCGTGAAAAAACATCTTCAAGAGGTTTCGCCTATGGGCATCGCATTGGGTAACTTTATTGTGATTTTCATTCCCGCCTTGATATTGCTCTTCACCTCAGACTTTTTTAGTTTGTCTTTTACGAATACCAAAGTGTTAAGTTCATTTGCATACGTGGGTATTCTTTCGATTTTTGGCACTGGTATTGCTAAGGTGATGTTCAACAAGCTGATTCAAGTCTCTACGGCTGTTTTTGCCTCATCGGTTACGTATTTAATTCCGATAGTGGGTATTTTCTGGGGAATTTTGGACGAAGAGCGCTTTACGGCCACACAGTTCGTTGGATCACTAATTATTTTAGTAGGGGTGTACTTGGTGAATGGCAAACGCAAAAAAGAAAAGGCGAACTCGTAAGTCCGCCTTTATTCTTGAACGTATTAGAGAGAATTGTTCTTAATTGAAATCTGCATCAGAAACCCCTTCATTGACTTTCAACTCAGTTACTTTGAAGTCCAATTTTTGTGGTCCCATGCTTTGAGAGATAGCGAAAGGAAATTTAATTCCTGAAACATCTTTGTAATCTCCGTAGTCAATGGAAGATTCAAAAGTCTGTCCGTTGGCCTCTACCTTGTTCACCTCTTTCAACTTAAATCCAGAATCTACACTGTAGTAAATGCTTTTATCGTCGCTTATTTTGATCACATAAGCGTCTTCGCCATCCACAGATTCGATCTTTTCTAGTGTGAGCTCAGCACCGTTCCAATTCATTTCAGGGAAAGGAGCCGATTCTTGCTTTACCTTCTTCAAATCATCCCCTTCAAGGTCTTTGCGTTGTCCTTGAACAACCACATACCCTTTATCGCCATCCAGTACTTGCTTCTGCATGGAATTCCCCATCATTTTCACGTCCTGTACCATTTGATCTTTGGAAGTTTTCTTCATCTCAAGATTCAAAGTAATCCCCTGCATCGCGGCTTCTGCTTTGATAAGGACAGATTCAACGCTATTGAGTTTGTCCTTTCCTCCGATAGCTTTCACATAATTATCTAGCACCGTTTGAGCGTTCACATCAGCTGGGATTTCTTTGTTGAATTCTGGCTTGGCAGTGGGCTTTCCGTACTTGTCGTAATACTTCACAGGAATGGTTTTGCCATTGAAGTTCACCTTTTGAAGGTTTTCAAGAACCTCACTTCCTTTTCCAGTAACGACCACACGTGCGTTTTCTCCCTGGAAATACTTCTGAGCTGCTTTTTGAAGGTCTTCTTTCGACACTGCCTCCAAATTGGCAAGATAGTTCTTGTAGTAGTCTTTCGACAGTCCTTCTGTTTCGATGTTTAAGGCGTAACGGGCAATGGTCTGAGGACGTTCTAGCGCCAATACAAAATCGCCAGTATACTTTGCCTTTGCATTTTTGAGTTCTTCGTCAGAGACGGGTTCGCTGGTGATCTTGTCAATCTCCTTCAACAATTCTACTACCGAGCTATCGGTTACAGCATTACGCACACTAGCACTCGCTCGGAAACGCGATACAGTCTTCGTATCGTTCCCAAGTCTAGAATACGAGCCATAGGTGTATCCTTTGTCTTCACGAAGGTTCAGGAAAAGTCTTGCTTCACCACCACCACCTAGAATTTTATTTGCCAGGATGGCTGCAAAGAAATCAGGATCGTCTTTCTTGAGATTGACAGTGTTTTGTACTGCAATCTCCGACTGCACAGCATTGTCCATGTTTACGAAATTGATTTCCGTACCAGCAACGTTCTGTGGTTCTGAAAAGCTAGCCGTAGGAACATCACCCTGCTTCCAGTTGCTGAAGTTCTTTTTCACCAACTTCTTCACATCTTTCAAGGTGACGTCGCCAATCACAACAAGGTAGGCATTGTTCGGGCGGAAATAATCGCTGTAGAATTTTTCTACGTCTGCCAGCGCCACGTTGTTCACAGTTTCTTCAGAAGTATATTCACCATAAGGATGGTCTGCACCATAGGCCAAAAGATCTTCTACGCGACGTGCCGCAGTGGTTACACTTTTTTCTCCAGTCTTGATTCCCTGAATCAATAAATCACGCTCTTTGTCGAATTCTTCCTGTGTGAAGTTCGG
Source organism: uncultured Spongiivirga sp. (assembly GCA_963922975.1). Taxonomy (GTDB): domain Bacteria; phylum Bacteroidota; class Bacteroidia; order Flavobacteriales; family Flavobacteriaceae; genus JANQRC01. The sequence continues at coordinate 5,399 of CAWUKP010000055.1, forward strand.
ATTGATGGCTGCATCAGACATCAACTCGATTAATCTAGGAAAGTATTTTGAAAGTCCGCTAGCAAAGGCGCTTTGGGAGCCAAAATTTAAGTTGGCGCCTAAATAATCTACTTCTTCGTAAAAATCGTCTTTGCTGATGTTCTTGGAACCTTTTCCAAGCAGGCTACCTGTAAGTGCCGAAACACCCGCTTTTTGTCCTTCTACAATCAACGGATTATCAATAGTCAATTGAATAGAAACACGCGGTAATTTTCTATTTTCAACCACGAGTACCGTAAGACCATTTTTTAATTCAAAACGCTCGGCATCTTTTAGGTTGATGGCAGGAGCGGGACCCGGTTTGGGTTGTGTACTTCTGTCAATCTGTGCAAAGGATGTGGTGACAAAAAGTGCCAACATCCCAAGTATCCATACTTTTTTCATATCTAGTTTTGTGAAGATTTTAGTTTTCATTTGCTTCTTTTGGAAGGTATCGCATTACGACACGTTGGTTCGGGTTGAGGTACTTTTTCGCTACATCGCGAATTTCTTCTCTCGTAATAGAGCGATAGATATCGATCTCGTTGTTGATCAAATTTGTATCGTCGTAAAGCATGTGGTAGCGTGCCAAAGAATTGGCGATACCCTCAATGCTGCTGTTTGAATTCACGAAACGATTTTCAAACTTGTTTTGAAGTTTTTGATAGTCTTTCTCAGAAATCAATTGGTCTTGCACCTTTTTGATTTCCTCATCAACACCCGCTAAAATTTCCTCCAGTGTAGTTTCACCAACTGGCAAACCGCCAACAATGTAGGAACCGTAGTCTTCTTGAGAACCATTAAAAGCAAATACTTGAAGTGCCTTTTTCTCTTCGTCAACCAATTTCTTGTACAATTTTGAACTACGCCCGTCGCTGAGGTATGTAGAAATCATATCCAACACATAGGCGTCGCGCTCTGTCTGTGCAGGAGTTCGGTATCCTGCCATGATCAAAGGAATCTGAATGTTAGGATCTCTGAACTCAGTATAAATTGTCTCAGTGATAGGATCTTCAACAAAGGCTTTACGCTCAATATCGGCACCTTTTGGGATAGGGCCGAAATAGTCTTGAATCATTTTCTTCGTCTTGGCGATATCAATATCACCTGCTACCACCAACACGGCGTTATTAGGAACGTAGTAAATCTGATTGAACTTTTTAAAATCATCCAAAGTCGCAGAGGCTAGATGCTCTAAAGAACCAATGGTCGTCCATCTGTAGGGATGTTTGACAAATAGGTTTTTCGACATATGCTCGCGCCATTTTCCATAGGGCTGATTGTCTACACGTAGCCTTTTCTCTTCCTGAACGACTTCTTTTTGGGTGTCTACGCCAATTTGATTGATAATGGGGTGTAGTAATCTTTCAGATTCCATCCAAAGGCCTAACTCAAGATTGTTCGAAGGAAACACTTCGTAGTAATACGTACGATCTTGGGTGGTATTGGCATTATTTCGCCCACCATTTGAGGAAACGATTTTGAACCAATCACCGCGTTCAATGTTTTCAGTTCCTTCAAAAAGTAAGTGTTCGAAGAAGTGCGCAAAACCTGTTTTTTCTGGATCTTCGTCTTTGGCTCCCACATGATACATGACGGAGGTGGTCACTACAGGCGCACTGTTGTCTTGATGCAGGATCACATGAAGACCGTTATCAAGTTTGTACTCTTCAAAAGCTACTTGCTGAGCTTGCAGACCTACGGCGAGCAAAGCAAAAGCCATTGCGAAAGTTAATTTTTTCATGAGAATTTGTGTTTTCTGGTTTTAGTGTGAATGAAACATAGGACGCAACTTCGAGGGGATTGTTACGAACGTTGTCAAAAATAAGGATAACCTTAGGGTTCTGTTAAAAAATTAACACAGCTTTAGCGATTGTCTTGTACAATTTGTAACTTATGTGATAACTACAAAAAGAAATTAAACACTGTTATGAAAGGATTACCTTTATTTTTACGATTTGGACTCGTCATTGCACTTCTGTTGATCGGCTATTTTCTTCTGGTCAAGGCTTTCGGATGGCACGAAAATCCTTGGCTAAGACTGGTAAACGGAATTATCGTCGGCTTTGGGCTCTACGAGGTGATACGTATACGCAAACTGGAAAAAGGTAAAGACTTCGAATATTTTGACGGCTTCAAAACGGGTATTTATACAGGCTTTGTAGCTACTATTGTTTTCACCTTTTTTATGGGCATTTACATGTTTCATTTAAACCCAACATTTCCAAGTGTAATTCTAGATCAATGGATGAGCGGTTACTTTCAAGGACCAGGTATTTTATTGTTTATTCTTGCTTTGGAAGGCTTTGCTTCTTCCGTAGTGTTGTCACTTACCTTTATGCAGCGCTTCAAACCCAGTTGGAATGCCAAGAAAAGTGAGACTCAAAAAGCCTGAAAACCATTTGCCAATTAGTGATTTAGCATTATATTTGCACCCGCTTTGTTGAGAAGCGGGTTATTTTTTGTAGAAAACTAGTTAATCGAATACGCTATGTATGCAATTGTAGAGATAGCAGGGCAGCAATTCAAAGTTGCGAAAGACCAGAAGGTATTCGTTCACCGTCTACAGACTGAAGAAGGTAAGAAAGTCACTTTTGACAATGTACTTCTTCTAGATGACGGTAAGAACGTAACCATCGGCGCCCCGGCTATAGACGGAGCCGCAGTAGAGGCAAAAGTCGTGAAGCACCTTAAGGGTGACAAAGTAATCGTCTTCAAAAAGAAAAGAAGAAAAGGTTACAGAAAGAAAAATGGTCATCGTCAGTATTTGACGCAGATTGAAATTGCTGGGATCAAAGCTACAGGTGCGAAGAAGCCTGCTGCGAAGAAAGCGGAGCCGAAAAAAGAGGCAAAGACTGAACCAGTACCAAAGCCACAACCTGAAAAAGTTGCAAAACAAATAGCTGAGGAAAAGAAACCTGCAGCGAAAAAAGCGACTTCAAAGACAAAAGGTGACGATCTGAAAAAAATCGAAGGTATCGGCCCTAAAATTGCTCAGACATTGACAGAAGCTGGGATCGCTACTTTTGCTGAATTGGCAAAAGCAAAGCCTGCTCAGATTTCTGAGATCATTGCTGGGGTTCGTGGTAATCATGTTCCTGATACATGGCCACAACAAGCAAAACTTGCCGCAGATGGTAAGTGGGATGAGTTAAAAGAATTGCAAGACAAATTAGACGGCGGAAAATAATTCCGTCCATAATCTTAAAAACGAAAGACCATGGCTCACAAAAAAGGAGTTGGTAGTTCTAAGAACGGTAGAGAATCAGAATCGAAACGCCTCGGCGTTAAGATTTATGGTGGACAAGGTGCCGTTGCTGGAAATATCATCGTTAGACAACGTGGTACTACACATCACCCAGGTGAAAATGTGTACGCTGGAAAAGACCACACCCTACATGCCAAAGTTGATGGTATTGTAAAATTCGAGAAGAAAAGAGGTGGTAAATCGTATGTTTCAATTGTTCCTTTTGAAGCATAAGAACCATTCACTTTAGTATACGAAAAGCCCTTTCAGCAATGAAAGGGCTTTTTTTATCTCCAGTTTGCCCAAAGTTTCTTCCCTTTTAACCGCTTTATTGGTAGGTCTGTGTAAGAATGAATATCTTTAATAGACTCACAACCAACCAATAACCAAATGAAAAAAGCTTTACTACTGCCATTTTTGGTGTGCGCTACTCTTGCGTATGGCCAAACGTTTAATGAAGTTGCTGCATCTGCGGGTATTGACCATACATACGACCCCATGAATGCCATGGGTGGAGGTGCTGTATTTTTTGATTATGATAATGATGGCTGGGATGACCTCTACCTGACCAGCGGTCATGGTCCAGATCACTTGTACAGAAATAATCAGGATGGAACATTCACAAACCTCACTTCCAGCGCTGGCTTGACTATTACTGGTGATTATTATACCATTGCCGCGATTGCCGGAGACATAGACAACGATGATGATCAGGATCTTTTCGTAACCACTTGGGGCGAGAATTTAGTAGCGCTCGATAGAAATTTGCTGTTCATTAATAATGGCGATGGGACTTTTACAGAACAAGGCGTTTCCTATGGTCTTACCGAAGAAAGTTTCTCCATGGGTGCTACCTTCTTAGACTACGATCGCGACGGATTCTTAGATATCTACGTGGTGAATTACGTAGACAAACCTGTCAATCTAACGGATGAAAACGATAATATCATTGGATTTGATCATATCTGCCACCCTAATCTTTTTTATAAAAATAATGGAGACGGATCCTTTACAGAAATGGCGGCTACCTTGGGTGTAGACAATGCAGGATGCGCATTAGCCATCATGGCCACAGACTACGATTTAGACGATGATATGGATCTTTATGTAGCTAACGATTTTGGCGAGTGGGTTACGCCCAACGCGATGCTAGAGAATCAATATCCTTCTGATAGTTTTACCGATGTTTCGGTGGCGACTGGAACAGACATAGGCATTTACGGAATGGGCATTGGCAGTGCCGATATGGACAAAGACGGCGATTTTGACTACTACATTACCAATCTTGGACGCAATGTACTGATCGAAGACAACGGAAGTCATGTGTTTAGTGATGTAACCACTGCGGCAGGTGTAGAGAATACCTTTGGGCTTGATGCCCCAGGAACCTTTTTTGCTACTGGTTGGGGTGCTGCATTTGCAGATATCAATAACGATACCTGGCCTGATCTTTTTGTGGCCAATGGTAAAGTGCCTGCGGCCGATTTCATTGCGAATGCCACAGATGATCCGAATAAACTCTACCTCAATAATGGCGATAACACATTTGCAGATATTTCAACAAGTTCAGGGGTAGACAATTCAGATGTAGGTCGTGGGATGGCTTATTCGGACTATGATAAGGATGGCGATATAGACATTTTAGTTGTGGTTCAGGAAGGACTTGGGGCAGCCAAAACCCTTCTGTATCAAAATTCGCTGAATACCACCAGCCGAGCTACCAATCATTGGGTACAATTTGATTTACAAGGGACGAAAGGAAATAAAGATGCCCTAGGAGCCAAAGTGAAAGTACATACGGGTGGTGAAGTGCTTATTCAAGAAGTACAAGGGGGCGGCAGTCATTGCGGGCAAAACACCAAAATCATACACTTCGGACTCGGAAGTAACACCGTGATCGACAAAGTGGAGGTGCAATGGCTCGGCACGGGCACGCAAGATTTTGGTCCAGTAGGTATCGATGGTCGTTATGAATTGGTGGAAGGGCAAACTTTGGCCAATCCACAAGTTTCTGAGACGGTATTTCAGTTATATCCCAATCCTGTTAGTGATGGAACGCTGTACTTTTCAAATCTGACTGATTTTAACAAGGTAGATGTGTTTAATCTTTTGGGGAAGAAGGTGATGACAAATAAGTTAAATAGTCAGACATCACTGGATGTGTCTGTTCTCTCATCGGGCATGTACTTCTTGAAATTCTCTTCGCCTAAAGAAGAAAAAACATTCAAGGTTTTAATTGACTAAGGCTAGTCTTTCATAATATCCCGAACAATCTTCAAGTGGTGTTTGGTATGCACTTCCAGAAAACGAATGGTGGATGCTTTATCCAAGTCTCCAAACATAGGATGTTCGAAATGAGCGCCTTCAGGCAGGTCATTAATAGCACGGACCAGTGATTGGGCTTCCGTCACTTGAGTTTGTAAATGTTCGAGCGTAATGTTTTCCTGCGGCAAAACGGCCTTTGGCGATTTTGCTTTCCCCCTGGGGA
>CAWUKP010000056.1:0-11013 GCA_963922975.1 uncultured Spongiivirga sp.
TCAGTGGTCTCATACGTTGGTTTTGGCCTACTAAAGATAGTACTTCTGAGGAAATCGCTGCAACTAGTGGGCTTCCTCCTTCAGCAATTCTGGATAGAGCTTCTTGAATCGATTCAATCTCGGAATAGAGACCGCTCTGATGTACGGCTGATTCGGATTGCGTTTCTCATAATCCTGATGATAGTCTTCCGCATCGTAAAAAATATCAAACGCCTTGACTTCCGTCACGATGTCGTTGCGGTAAACATTCTCGTCGGTTAGTTGCTGGATGTAGTTTTGAATAATGCGCTTTTCATCTTCATTTTGGTAAAAAGCGATGGAGCGATACTGTGCTCCACGATCCGGACCTTGACGATGAAATTGGGTGGGATCATGACTCCCAAAAAACACCTGCACCAAAGTGGCAAAGCTCACCACTTTTGGGTCGTAGTATACTTCCACAGCTTCGGCATGCGTGGTGTTGCCGTAGCTTACTTCTTTGTAGGTAGGATTCTTTTCTTTCCCACCCGAATAGCCTGAGATCACCTCTTCAACACCCTTCACACTTTCAAAAATGGCTTCTACACACCAAAAACAACCACTGGCAAAATAAGCTTTGCTGTACTTAGAAAGGTCTTTTTGCGCTGGCGTAACTTCCGCGGTCATCGCGGGTTCAGAAGTGGACGTTTCTTGTGTTTTTTTGGTGTTGGCATTGCAGCTCTGAAAAACAAGTGCAAAAGCTAAAAGGAGGCTGAGTTGGATAGACTTCATGATATTTTTTCTTTTTCCGTCGAAAGTTCGTGATTAACTTACAAACGAGCTCCTTATAAAATGTTAAAGGCCGAAGTGAGACTTCGACCTTTTTAAGAAATAAACGTATGTGTGAAGGCTTAGTTGTCGTACAGTTTTTGAGTCTGCTTGAAGCCTAAGAAAAGCCCAATCCCTGCCATGGTGAAAATTGTGCCTGGATAGGCAATGTCGTCGTCAACACCGAAAGAAAGATCTAAAATTCCTGCGATAAACACACCCAAGCCAATACCGATGAGTAGCAAAGCGAGATTCAAAATAAGCACTTTCCAGATGGGTGCAGATTTGCGCTCTTTCGAACTAAAAAAGATACTGGCGTCCGCTCCTTTTTCAATCAGGTGCATACGCTCTTTGTGACGGGTGGATAGATACAGATAGACAACGCCAAATAAGGTTCCAAAGATGATTAACGGAATTACAATTTCAGATGCGTGCATAGGTCGAATTTTAAATGTTAGAACTGTTCGTTTTTCTCTTATGACGGCATTTGGAAACGAAAGGTTACACCCTTTTTAGTTTTTTTATTTTTTTTCTTAAAAGTGTAACCCTTTAGAAGGTCTGCTCGTCTTACTGGTACTAATGAATACGCTAACCGACCAATCTTTTGTGGAAAAAACACTTGCAGGCGACACGCAGGCCTATGCCTTTTTGGTAAATAGACACAAGGATTTGGTGTATACAGTGGCCTTGCGCATGATGAAGAATAGGGAAGAAGCCGAAGAAATTGCACAAGATACTTTTGTGAAAGCATACCAACGTTTGGCAAGTTTTAAGGGGGAGGCCAAATTTTCAACCTGGCTCTATCGAATCGCCTATCACGCGAGCTTAGACGCCTTAAAGCGAAATAAACGGATGCTAGCTACTGAAGACGTTGAAATGTATGGTGACGATATGAGTGAATCATCTCCAGATGTAATTCAACAGCTAAGTGATGAGGAGCGAAGACAAAAGATACGACAAGCCATCGGACAGCTGATGCCCAAAGACGCCGCGGTGATCACGCTTTTCTATTTGGAAGAGCATTCCATTAAGGAAGTTGCCGTCGCCCTAGATATGAGCGATAGTCAAGTAAAGGTGCGTTTGCACCGAAGTAGAAAAAAATTGATGAATTTGCTAAGTCAAAGCTTAGCGCAGTATTTTTAAGTATGGAAAAGCACCCAGATTTCGACCCAAAAATGCACGATTGGATTACGGAAGCCGGAAAAGAAACGCCTTCGGAGGCTTTTGTAGACCAGGTAATGCAAGGAATCTTAGCACTACAGCGATCTTCCTTCACTGTCAGGCCTTTGATCAGTAGGAAAAGCTGGTTGTGGTTTTTTGGGATTTTGAGTGGTATCGTGGGCGTTTGGTATTTCATTCCAGAAGGAGAAGGAAGGTCGGTTGTCAGCGAAAAATGGGCTGCTTTGAAAGAAATACTGCCTTCCTTATCAACAGATTTGGAAGCATGGAGTTCTGCTTCCTATGTGTACGGGACGTTGGTGTTGTTAGTGGCTCTTGTTATTCAGTTCGGGTTGATCAAGCGTACCAATGATAAGTACTACAAAGAATGGTAGAAGTGGGTCAAATCACCTACAAAGTGCTCCCAGCTGAGTACTTGTTTTTCGATGGCAATATGATTAGCGTAGGTGGCTTCTTTTTGTTCCTCAAAATAATCTGAAATGCTTTGCGCAATCGCTTCAGGGTCTTTTTCAACCACCATACCTACCTTGTCGTGAGGCACCAATTCTGATAAGCCACCTACATTGGTGACCAACATTGGCGTTTCAAACCAATAAGCGATCGGCGTTACCCCACTTTGACTTGCGGTCAAGTAAGGTTGCGCCACCAAATCAACCGCGGAAAAGTAGGTGCTGATTTGCGACATATGCACATAACCTTCGTGTAGTTCCACCACGCTTTCCAGCGCCAGTTCTTCGATCAATTTCTTGTAGCGTTCATTGCTTTCATAGAACTCTCCCGCTACTAACAATTTGATATTTGAGTTTTTTAGGGAAGCTTGGCCAAATGCTTTGATCAGTAGATCGAGGCCCTTGTAGCGTCGGATCAGGCCAAAAAACAGTACGTAGGGTGTTTGAGGTTCCAATTGAAGCGCGGCGCGTGCCTCAGCTTTCGGGAGTTTAGCGCCCAACTGATCGTTCATCGGATGTGGATGAAATAATACAGGCGCGTTGGTAAAGACTCTCAATTCTTCGGTCACTTGATTGGAAAAGGTGATAAAGCCATCAAAAGGTTTCACGAAATAACGTGTGAGCGCTCGATCACCAAGGCGTTTCTCATGAGGAACAATATTATCAGTCAGCGCCACTTTTTTGATGCCTTCTGAAAGATTTCGCGCAATAGTGCCTAAACAGGGTGCCATGAAGGGAAGCCAGTAGCGAAACACAACAAGATCTGGTTTATAACGATTGATCTTTCGGGCCGAGGTGAACCAGTTGATCGGATTTAAGCTATGGATGCAAGGTTTGATCTGAAGATCTTCAGGTGGAGCTTCTTCTGAGAGTTGTGTTTTCCCGGGAAATAAGAAGCTAGGGTATTGCAGCGTAAAGGTGAAAATCGTGACCTGATGGCCTTCCTTTTGTAAAGCACGGGCCATCGCCTCGTTGGTGTCTGCAATACCACCGCGAAACGGATATGCAGGTCCTACAATTGCGATCTTCATTCCTCGAATTTTGGTAAATTTCCACATAAAATATTAGCTCACCAAAATGTCTTTTGAAGAACTCTTACAAAATGCCACTAACCAGTTCACTCCTGTGATTGATGCCGCAGTTCCTTTATCGGGCTATATGCCTATTGATCTTTCCACAACAAACGACGCCTTGAGCGGATTGAATCAGCGAGACGCTAATGCCTTCCAACAATTCGTAGAAGCTCATCTTCAGCAACACCAAAAAATAGTGACCTATGGTGGATACAACGAGAAGCGTGGTCTTTACGACGGGAATGCAAGTTTTGGCGAAGATGCCCGTAACATTCATCTAGGAGTCGATTTTTGGATAGCGGCTGGAACTACCGTCATTGCACCGCTTTCTGGTGAAATTCACAGTTTTCAAAACAACCATCAGTTTGGCGATTATGGTCCAACCATCCTACTAAAACATCAATTGGACTCTGTTGAGTTTTACACTTTGTACGGACATTTATCTGAAAGGTCTCTTCAAGGACTTTCTATCGGAATGAACATTCAGAAAGGGCAGCCAATTGCTACTTTGGGTACTCCCGAAGAAAACATTGGGTACGCGCCTCATTTACATTTTCAGATCATTAAAGATTTGCAAGGAAATACAGGGGATTATCCTGGGGTGTGCAATGCCAATGATCTTGAATTCTATCTACAGAATTGTCCAGATCCAAATTTGCTTCTCAAGATCGACTAATTGATGCTGAAGGATTTCTTGTCTTCGTAACGAGCGAAATAGATGGTGGCCATGAAAGTGATCACAAAATAGAGCATTACCAGCTCTTTTCCCATGGGAATCACTTCCGCAGCGCCAAACCAACTACCAGTATACACAATAAGTGAGAGCCCAATCAATGAACGTAGAATTTCTACGATTGGGGCATACCAGGCTTTGTCCATCATCGAGGTAAAGCCATACACGCTTACCAATAAAAAGATTCCATAGAACAGTAAATCTTGCCTTCCCAGATTGGAAAAATTGTGAAACATAAGCATGATCAAAAGGGTAGTGGCGAGCAGTTGAAAAACAACGTACCAAGCCATACTTCTGGTAGCTTCTGTTTGATATTTGCGAAAATTATATACATCCTGAATGCTGCTCTGCGGAAAGGCAACCGCCACGTCTTTGGGTCGCCAACCTGTGGGCATAAACCAAATACGTAGTTTATCGACCCAGCTTTTGGTCCTCCATGCGTCTTTCATAAGTCGCCAAAGATGTTGAAAGTTGATATGAATTGGATTCCAGGTTTGTGCAGGTTTCAGTACGCCATACACTGGTGGTACTTCGTTCAATTCCTCTTGAAATGTGCCAAACATACGATCCCAAACGCAAAAGATTTGCCCTAAATTCTTATCGATGTACTCTGGATTGATCGCATGATGCACCCGATGTTGAGAGGGCGTGACAATTACGTATTCTAAAATCCCGAGTTTGCCAATATGCTTTGTATGGTACCAGAATTGAGCAAATAAATGAATGGGTGCCAGCAGTGCAATCACTTGATGAGGTACCCCTAACAATGCCGCGGGAATTAGCAGCAACGGAAAATAGCCTAAAATGTTAGAAATAGGTTGACGTAATGCACAAGCTAAATTGAACTCTTCACTACTGTGGTGAATGATGTGCTGATTCCAGAAGACATTCACCTTATGGCTGAGGCGATGGTTCCAATAGCCAGCAAAATCTAGCGCGATAAAAGCCACCACATACACGAGCCATGTAGATTGCAAATCAATCAATGCCAGGTGTTTCAGTAAAAAAGGATAGGAGATCAGGATCACGACAAGTCCGAGGCTATCTTTGATTACATTGGTGATGCCAGAGCTCAAACTAGACACGGTGTCCATGACATTATGCGTCTGCTTCTTCACATAATGGCCATACATAATCTCGATCAAAACCAAGATCACAAAACCAGGGATGGCATACAGCAAGGCGTTAGCATAGGTTTCCATAAATCAACTAGACCAGTGTGGGTATAAAGATACTACGAAAAGAAAAATGATAAATTTTTGTATTAGCTGAAATAGCTGTCTAGAATTCTTTTGACCGGGCGGTAGTAAGACTTTCCAAATAGGTTGAGATGTACCAGTAGGTAATAGAGTTGATAGATTTCTTTTCGTTCCTCATGTCCAGGCATCGGTGATGAAAGTTGATAGTAAGCATCGTATACAGCCTCCGGAAATCCTCCAAAAAGCTTACTCATGGCCAAATCTACTTCTCCATGACCATAGTAAAAGGCAGGGTCAATCACATAAGGTTGTCCTTTTTCCGAAATGAGGTAATTACCAGACCATAAGTCGCCGTGAATGAGCGAAGGCTCTACATGCTCCATCAATTCTCGGCATACGGACAGCAATTTTTGCATGCTTGGAAGTTCGTTCACGTCAAAATAACCGTTTTCGATGGCCAAAGTAAGTTGTGGCACTAAGCGTTCTTCTACATAAAAAGTGTCCCAAAAGGCGTGCTGTTGATTGGCTTGTGGAAGATTACCGATGAAATTATCTTGCTGCCATCCAAACTCAATGCCCTTCAACCGATGCATGCGCGCTAATTGCTTACCGAATTCAGCATAGTCTTCTGCAGTGGGCTTGAGCTTCTTCGGAATGTACTCCATCACCAAAAAAGCACCTTCACCAAAGTTCTGACAGGCAAATACTTCTGGGACTTTGAGTGTTTGACTTTCCGCGATGATTTGCAGTCCCTCTTTCTCTGCCAAAAACATTTCGAAAGCGGCTGACCCGTAGTTGACTTTACAGAAAATTTTACCCACCTCATTTTCAATAATGTAGGCACTGGATATATCGCCGCCACTCACAGGGGTGGCGTTGGTAACGGACATCCGCAAGCTGTCTGAAATGCTCTCTTTGAGAAGTGTATTCATCTGTGGGGCTTTGTGGTTGTTACTAAGGTATTACAACCGCATGCAAGTTTCTCATTTCTCGGATCAATACAATTCTTTTTTCGTTGAAGTGTTATTGAAATTGATCTTCTAGTTGCTGGAAGACGCTCTATCTCAGTTTTTTAGACGCTGTTGCTTCACCCAATTAGCAATGATGCGAGAAACCTTTTCGCCAGAAGTCTTGTACAAATGATTGCCGTCGGTATAGGAGAAACTGCTGTTGAGATCGGTGAGGTCTAGATAGCCGTTAGAAAGTTTGATGGCTTCTGCAATTTTCAAATCGAAGTCGTTGGTCAGCTCATTCTCCACTTGCATCATCCGTTCATGAATGGGAAGCCTAACCAAGTATACTTTTCCATGTGTTTGTAAGTATTCAATGGTTTTGACCAAATAAGAAAGGCGGGCTTCTGAAAATTTATAATAGGGAAGCATGTCTTCGCGATAGTCCTGCACTTTGTTTTCGATCCTTTCTTTTACTAATGAACTATCCATGGGCGGAGAGACTTCTAACCAACCATCGTCGTGTAAAAACAATGATCCTTTTTTTCGTTTGAAAAGACGATGGTAGTTGTGTTCATTATTCAGCAGATAAAGTGGATTTGGGTCTATGGAAACCAATGGGGTATTCTCTAAACAAAACGCAAGCTCTCTAAAATCTTTTAGGTTATTTGGATCTTCGGAGATACTCGATACGCTCCAAGGATCCACGGTAAGGATAAAGGTTCCGCTGTTCGTGTCGGATTTCAATTTACGTCGAATACTTTTCAGATAGGTTGGGCCATAAGGGCTATGCACGACCGTGAACGAGTAGTTATAAAAATCTTTTCCAAGCATTTCATTGAAAACAGCAGGCTGAAGACCTTGCGCCGCACGTGATGTTCCTAAAAGTAAATTTTCTTGCTTCGGTGTGGTGAATCGTTCATAAAAAGGATCCCAGTTTCCGTCGGCACGACTGAATAGAAGATACATCGGGAGGATGACTAGGATACTGAAAATCGATATTTTGATGAGGAATGATCTCATGGGTTAGAATTGAAAATAAATAAATTCTTGTTCTTCGCCTGAATAGAGAAGAATCACCATGGCAATGGCAAAGTAGACCAACCATCGAAGGGGTCTGCCCACGTATTTCTCCAGGTTTTGTAGTGCGTGCTCCTTTTCTCTTCCAAACCATTCAACCACTACAAGTATGAGAATGTAGAGCATCACATCGCTCGGACGAAGTGTTGGAATGGAGAACAATGTATCGGATAGCATCCTCTTTAGGTAATCGAGTGCGTGATGTACACTTTCGGCTCTAAAGAAAATCCAAGCAATGACAGTGATCAAAAAGGTGAATCCCATTTGCAAGAATTCTCTTAAGGAAGGAAAAAAGGTGCCAATGGAATCTATGTTTTTCCTGTTCTTGTTAGAGAGCATGAGTGGCAAAAAGTATAAAGCGTTCAGTCCACCCCATACAAGGAAGGTCCAGTTGGCTCCATGCCAAAAACCACTGACCAAAAAAATGATGAAAATGTTTCGAACTTTCATCAAAGTGGAACCTCTACTTCCACCTAGGGGAATGTAAAGGTAATCTCGGAACCAGGTGGAAAGCGAAATATGCCAACGTCGCCAAAATTCAGCAATGTCTCTTGAGAAATACGGGAAGGCGAAGTTTTTCATCAAGTTAAAACCAAAGAGCCTAGCGGTTCCAATGGCAATATCTGAGTATCCAGAAAAGTCGCCGTAAATCTGGAAGGCAAAGAATACGGCTCCCAGAAATAATGTGCTTCCCGAAAACTCTTGATGGTTATTGAAGATCTCATTCACATACATGGCACAATGATCGGCCACAATCACTTTTTTGAAAAGCCCAATCAATATTTGTCGAAGCCCATCGGTGGCTTTTATTTCATTGAAGGAGCGCTTTTTAAAGAATTGCGGCAATAGGTTAGAGGCTCTCTCAATCGGGCCTGCCACCAATTGTGGAAAGAAGCTTACAAAAGCGAAAAACGCTAGGGAGTCTTTTGTGGGAGTCAGCTTTCTGCGATACACATCAAGGGAATAGCTCAGTGTTTGGAAGGTGTAAAAACTAATACCAACAGGCAGAATGATGTTTAAACGTGAGGGTTCAAAGGGCGCTCCGAGTAAGGTGAATGCGTCCGCAAAACTTTCTGAGAAGAAGTTGTAGTACTTGAAGAAGCCTAAAAACCCGATGTTCACTGCAATACTGAGTGCGAGCAGCACTTTACGAGTTCTGGTGGGGAAATCCTTTCCAAGTTGAATTCCTATGACATAATCAACAGTTGAACTGAAAAAGATCAAAGCCAAGAAACGCCAATCCCACCAGCCATAAAAAAAGTAGCTTGCCAGAAGCAATACTAAATTCTGTAGCTTTAAATAGCGGGCTGTGACAAACCAATAAAGTATAAAAACGATTGGGAGGAAAACTGCAAATTCAAGGGAATTGAAAAGCATTGAGGTGGCTAGTGTGAATTGTCTGCCCGTAAATATAAAGACTTATTCCAACAAAAAAAGACCTGTAATTACAGGCCTTTTCGTATCGAACATGCTTTTTTTTATTCGTCTACAAGCACCCAGTCGCCCTTGTCCAACAACGGAATGGCTTGTTTATACTTCAGGGTTTTATTCTCGCCACTCATCACATTTTTAATGGTCACCCGATCGTTACGACCAATTTTTGGACGCTCTCTGACAATGGTTTCCGTGATTTGCGGACGTTGCCCCGCTCCCTGAGCTACCTCGCGATTGCGCGCGGCAAGCTCATCGCTATTCAAAACTTCTTCTTTGCTGGTCTTGTAATCTTCTTTGCGCTTGCGTTCTCGAGCTTGCTGAATACTTCCAGCGTCTTGTGAGGGCAGTTCACCCTTAAACAAAAACGAGATGATTTCTTTGTTGACAGCTTCAATCATCGTCTTGAACAATTCGAAAGCCTCAAATTTATAGATCAACAGCGGATCTTTCTGTTCGTGAACGGCTAATTGAACTGATTGCTTCAATTCGTCCATTTTGCGCAAATGCGTTTTCCAAGAATCGTCAATAATGGCGAGTGTGATGTTTTTCTCGAAGTCATTTACTAACTGTGTACCATTGGTTTCATAGGCTTTAGCCAGATCGGTGACCACCTGAAGGGTCTTGACGCCGTCAGTAAAAGGAACTACAATTCGCTGATACTTGTCACTCTGATTTTCGTATACATTTTTGATGACAGGGAAGGCAGTTTCTGCACTTCGCTCCATCTTCTCGTTGTAGTGCTCAAGCACCACTTTGTACAACTCGTTGGTGATCTGCTGTTCCGAAAGTTTGCCAAAATCATCTTCTGAAATTGGAGAACTGATTGAAAAATAACGAATCAACTCAAACTCGAAATTCTTGTAGTCGTTGGCGCCTTTATTACTTTCTGTGATGACTTCACAAGTGTCATAAATCATGTTGGCAATGTCTACCTTCAAACGCTTACCTTCCAAGGCGTGGCGACGGCGTTTGTATACCACTTCGCGCTGGGCATTCATTACATCATCATACTCCAAAAGACGCTTACGAATACCAAAGTTGTTTTCTTCAACTTTTTTCTGGGCTCTTTCAATCGATTTGGTCATCATAGAGTGCTGAATCACCTCTCCTTCCTTATGACCCATGCGGTCCATCATTTTAGCCACACGATCGCTACCGAAAAGACGCATCAAATTATCTTCCAGGGAAACGTAGAACTGCGAACTACCCGGATCTCCTTGACGTCCAGATCGACCGCGTAACTGACGGTCTACACGTCGCGAATCATGACGCTCGGTACCGATAATGGCCAAACCACCTGCTTCCTTTACTTGATCGGAAAGCTTGATATCTGTACCACGACCCGCCATGTTGGTGGCAATGGTTACTTGACCTTGTTTCCCAGCTTCTTCAACAATATCTGCCTCCTTTTTGTGTAATTTGGCGTTCAATACATTGTGTGGAATCTTTCGTTGTGTAAGTACGCGGCTTAGCAACTCAGAGATTTCAACCGAGGTGGTACCGATCAAAACTGGTCGTCCAGCCTGTGAAAGATTAACGACATCTTCGATGACGGCGTTATACTTTTCTCTCTTGGTTTTGTAGATCAAATCTTGACGGTCGTCTCGCGCGATGGGGCGGTTGGTAGGAATTTCCATGACGTCCAACTCGTAGATTTCCCAGAACTCTCCAGCTTCCGTGATCGCGGTACCTGTCATCCCTGCCAATTTACCGTACATTCGGAAGTAGTTCTGTAAGGTAATGGTGGCGAAGGTTTGCGTAGCCGCTTCAATCTTCACATTTTCCTTAGCTTCAATGGCTTGGTGCAATCCGTCAGAATAACGACGCCCGTCCATGATACGACCCGTTTGCTCGTCAACAATCATCACCTTGTTTTCCATCACCACATACTCTACGTCCTTTTCAAATAGGGTGTAGGCCTTTAGCAATTGATTCATGGTGTGAATGCGCTCACTTTTGACGCTGAAGTCTTTGAATAATTCTTCTTTGTGCTTGGCTTCTTCCTCGGCCTCTAATCCTTGGTTTTCAATTTTGGCAATCTCAGTACCAATATCGGGTAGCACGAAGAAGTCTTTATCACCGCTGTCTCCTGAAAGCAACTCAATACCCTTGTCGGTTAGTTCGATCTGA
>CAWUKP010000057.1:0-10876 GCA_963922975.1 uncultured Spongiivirga sp.
TTTATCACTCATATTTTTTGGTGAATAGGCCAAAACACTATCGAGATCTCTGTTGATATGCTCAGTATACGGGGATACAAAATCCAGAATCTCTGGGGGCGATTGTAGGCTGTCAGTAATAGAAATCTGTTGCCCTTCAATCCTTGAGACTTCAGAATCAGCAGGTTTGCAGGAAGCCCAAAGGAATAAAATTGTTATAAATACAACAAGGTGTTTTATTTTCATAATTATTCTATGTGCAGAAATTTTTTTGCAACGTTTTTAGCTACTTTTGCGATAAGTCTAAAGATAGATGATTTTAAAAAGTCTAAAAGAAAAAACCGCCAAAAAAAAGCTCGATAAAATACTGTCGCAGACCGCTCATGGTGGTCAGCTAGTATCTAAGATCAAGACTGTTGGAATTATCAGTGAAGCTTCCCGAGAAGCGGAAGTGGCTCGTTTAAGAGCGTATTTTGAAAAGCTGGGGATACATCCCAATCAAATTTATGTCATTTCATACCATCCCGAACCCACTGAGCGCACCAATGCATTCACGCATCATTTTAATGGTGTTGATTTTGGTTGGAAGGGAAAAATTCTGAATGATGCTTTGAGCGAGTTCCTGCAGCGGCCTTACGATCTCATGATCAATTACTACAGCAACGATGAATTGTGGGCCGCAAAATTAGCTTCGGCCTTATCCAACAATCAAATTGCGGCCGGTTTAGCAACCATAGATCCGCGTGTCAATGATATTGGAATCGATTGTAAACCCGAAGATCTTGACACCTTTACAACGGAATTAGAAAAATATTTAAGAGCCTTAAACTGTATTTAAATGAACGAATTACGCGGAACAGGAATCGCCTTGGTCACCCCATTTGACAAAACGGGGCGTGTGGATTTACAGGCCTTAGACAGCGTGGTGGAGCACGTGATCAAAGGTGGGGTAGAATATCTAGTAATTCTTGGAACCACGGGTGAAAGTGTTACCCTTTCCTCAGCGGAAAAGGAGCTCGTGATTCAACAAATCATCAAAAGTAACAACGGCCGACTACCCTTAGTGCTCGGTGTTGGGGGGAATAATACAGCTGCGGTTTTAAACACATTAGAAGCAACTGATTTAGCTCCTTTCACCGCTATCTTGTCTGTTTCACCTGCGTACAATAAACCTACCCAAGAGGGCATATATCAACACTTCAAGGCGATTGCCGAACACTCGTCAAAGCCAATATTGTTGTACAACGTGCCCGGAAGAACAGCAAGTAATGTGGAGCCTGAAACAGTCTTACGACTGGCCAACGATTTTGAAAATATCATCGGAATTAAGGAAGCGAAAGGAGATATGGTACAAGCCTTACGATTGCTCAAAGATCGACCCAAAAACTTCTTAGTCATTTCAGGTGATGATATGGTCACGCTTCCCATGGTACTCGCTGGCGGCGACGGTGTGATTTCGGTAATCGGTCAAGGACTCCCCAAAGATTTCAGCGAAATGGTCCGTTTAGGACTCAAAGGAGCAGCTGAAAAGGCCTTCGCGCTGCATTACCAGATGATGCCCTCCATTGATTTGATTTTTGAAGAAGGAAATCCTGCTGGAATCAAAGCCATGTTGGCCTTGAAAGGCGTCTGCGAAGCGCATGTGCGTTTGCCTTTGGTAAAGGCCTCTCCAGACTTGCACGCCCGTTTAGACCACTTTTTGAAGCGCTATTGAGCACATTCGTTAAATGTTTGTCAAATAGCTTGCGGTCGCACCGCTTCCTCTTAATTTAGCGGGAGGTAAAATCTTTTGAGTAATCCGAATAAATGACTACTTTTGCGCGATATTTTCTTCCAATGAAAAGACTTCTAGTCATCATAAGTTTCTTCACGCTGTGTTCTTGCAGTGAGTTCCAACAGGTACTTAAATCCGAGGACGCGAAGGAGAAATACGATTTGGCTGAAAAGTTATACAACGAAGGCAAGTACAAAAAGGCGAGTCGCCTCTTTGAACAAATCATGCCTAAATACATCGGGAAACCACAAGGAGAGCGTATTTTGTTTTTTCACGCGGATACCTATTACAAAATGGAAGACTTCTATTTAGCCGCTTATCAATTTGAGCGCTTCTCTAAGTCGTATCCCAAAAGTGAAAAAGCCGAAGAAGCGTCCTTTTTGGGGGCGAAGAGTTATTTCATGCTTTCGCCTCGCTATAGCATCGACCAGAAAGAAACTAACCAGGGTATTGACAAATTGCAAAATTTCATCAATCAATATCCCAATTCATTATTGGTAGACGAAGCGAATACGCTGATGGCGGAATTGCAAACCAAGCTGGAGAAAAAGGCTTTCGAGATCGCGAAGCAGTACAATACCATTCGCGACTACCAATCGGCTATCAACGCGTTTGATAATTTTATCGCAGATTTTCCTGGAACGTCTTTCCGTGAGGAAGCACAATTTTACAAGCTGAATTCGGCCTTCGAATTAGCAGTGAACAGCTACGATTTCGTCAAAAAAGAGCGCTTGGAAACCGTTCAACAGTTGTACAATAACTTTACGAAGAACTATAGAGATTCTGAATATTTAGAGCGCGCTGCGGAAATGAATGAAGTTGCGGAATCTCAACTCAATGAATTACAAACTACCGAGAAATAGTACCATGGATTACAAAAATTCAAAAGCACCCGTTTCAACAACTACGATCAATCGTAATCAGTTTGATGAGCCTACTGAGAATATCTACGAGGCCATTTCAATTGCAGCGAAACGAGCTACGCAAATCAATTCTGAGATCAAAAAAGAATTGTTGGAGAAGTTAGACGAGTTTGCCACTTATACCGACAGCTTAGAAGAAGTTTTCGAGAATAAGGAGCAGATCGAAGTTTCACGATTTTATGAGCGTTTACCAAAACCACACGCCTTAGCTGTGGAAGAGTGGTTAGACGGGAAAATCTACTACCGAAACACAGAAAAGAATCCTTAAATGTCTGTGCTAAGCGGCAAAAAGGTCCTACTTGGTATCACAGGAGGCATTGCCGCCTACAAGACTGCAATCCTCGTCAGAGGATTGATCAAGGCGGGTTGTGAGGTTCGAGTGGTCATGACCGAAGCCGCTAAAGAATTCGTTACTCCGCTTACGCTTTCTACCTTATCTAAGCACGAAGTACTCTCGTCCTTTACGGATGACGACGATGAAAACGCCGTATGGAACAATCACGTCGAACTTGGCCTCTGGGCCGATCTCATGTTGATTGCACCAGCCACAGCGAACACACTGTCTAAAATGGCGCAGGGGCAAAGCGATAATTTGCTGTTGGCTACCTATTCTTCGGCAAAATGCCCTGTGTATTTTGCACCTGCAATGGACTTGGACATGTACAAGCATCCATCTACCAAGGAGAATTTCAAAAAACTACAAAGCTTCGGCAACATCATGATTCCTGCTACTTCTGGTGAATTGGCTAGCGGATTGGTTGGGGAAGGACGTATGGCAGAACCTGAGGATATGGTCGCCTTTCTTGAGAACGATGTATTGGAGAAGCTACCCTTAAAAGGCAAGCGCGTTTTGATCACTGCCGGACCCACGTTTGAAGCGATTGACCCAGTGCGTTTTATCGGTAATCATTCGTCTGGGAAAATGGGCTTCGCCCTCGCTCAGCATGCTGCGAACCTTGGTGCCGAAGTAGTTTTAGTTTCAGGTCCTACACATCTTCAGTTGTCGCACAATTTGGTTCAAGTAGTACGAGTGAATACGGCTGAAGAAATGTTCGAAGCCTGTCACAGCGTTTATGCTTCGGTTGATATTGCCATTCTTTCAGCAGCCGTTGCCGATTATAGACCGAAGAGTGTAGCTTCTCAGAAAATAAAAAAGAAAGATACCGCCTTGTCTATCGAATTAGAGCCTACCAAAGACATTCTTGCCTCCTTGGGCCAAAGTAAGAAGCAGCAGTTCTTAGTAGGGTTCGCCTTGGAAACGGACAATGAAATGGCCAATGCCACCAAAAAATTGACCTCCAAGAATTTAGATGCTATTGTGCTGAATTCTCTGCAGGATGAAGGAGCAGGTTTCGGAACTCCCACCAACAAAATCACGATCATTGATAAGAATTTGAATACCTTTCCGTTTGAAGTAAAGGCCAAAGAAGAAGTGGCCGTTGATATCTTTGAGATGATTCTAAATGCCATCAATGCGTAAGTTACTACTCACTATTTTCATCTGCGCCTGGGTTTGCTCTGGCAGTGCCCAAGAGTTGAATGCTACCGTTTCGGTGAATGCCGATTTTGTCAATCAGACCAATCAGCAGATTTTCAAGTCTCTTGAACGCTCGTTGAACGATTTGATTAACAAAACGAAGTGGACCAACAAAACTTATGCGCAACACGAGCGCATTAACTGTAGTTTTGTCTTTAATGTAACGCAATACGAGAACGATCAATTCACGACCAATCTGCAAATCCAGTCACAACGACCGGTCTATGGCTCTTCCTATGAAACGCCTATTTTTAATTACCAAGATAATAGCGCAGATTTCCGATACTTAGAATTCCAACCCTTGGTATACAACCCAAATGGCTTTGAGAGTAACCTTGTTTCATTAGTTACCTTCTATGTCTACGTCATCTTGGGCATGGACGCCGACACCTTTGAACTCAATGGCGGCACAGAGTATTTTGAGGTCGCGCAACGTATCGTGAACCTGTCTCAACAAGGTGGATTCTCTGGTTGGAATCAAGGCGACGGTCTTAGAAATCGTTTTTGGTTGACGGATAATCTGTTGTCGGATACCTTCAAGGAGTTTCGAAATGTGCATTACAACTACCATCGCTATGGATTGGACGTGATGAGTGACAATCAAAAGCAAGGCAAGGAGAAAATTTCTCAAGCGCTTCGTACGTTTGACGCCATGAACAAACGAAGACCTAATTCCTTCCTGATGCAGGTATTCTTTGATGCAAAAAGCGATGAGATTTCACAAATCTTTAGTGATGGCCCATCGGTAAATATCACGCAAACTGTGGAGACCTTGAATCGCGTAGCGCCTTTCTTCGCCAGCAAGTGGCAAGAGATCAAATACTGAAAAACCCCTATCTACTTTCAACTTTGCGATGTATCTTTGAGAGGTAAATCTGTTCGCATTGCTCACATCACTTTCTATTAAGAATTTTGCTCTCATTGACGACATTGGCGTTGATTTTGGCGTTGGTTTCACCGTGATTACTGGTGAAACAGGTGCTGGGAAATCGATTCTTTTGGACGCCCTTTCTTTAGTACTCGGCCAACGCGCCGATTTGCAGAGCTTGAAGAATAAAGAGCAAAAGTGTGTGGTGGAGGCTATTTTCAATGTACAACAGTATCAATTGCAAGAATTCTTTCGCGCACACGACTTGGATTACGAGGATGAAACCTTTCTCAGACGTGAAATTTTACCCAGTGGCAAGTCGCGTGCATTCATCAATGATTCTCCGGTCACTCTTTCTGTTTTGGATGCTTTGGGCAAACGCCTCATCGATATTCATTCGCAGCATCAAACCTTAGATCTGGCCAAAAACGATTTTCAGTTTCAGATTCTAGACGCCCTTGCCAATAATCACGAAGCATTAAAGGCGTATCGATCGGTGTATTTTGCTTATCAACAGGCCGTTCAAAGGGTGAGTGAACTCGAAACATTGCAAGCGAGTGCCTCCAAAGAATTAGACTACCACAGTTTTTTGTTGAATGAGCTAGGAGATGCTCAATTGCATACCATCAACCAAGAGGCCTTGGAGGCAGAACAAGATACGCTCAGCAATGTGGAAGACATCCAGGCGCAATTAGGCATGACTTATCAGCTATTGGATGATGAACAGTTGGGTGTTTTGCAGGCCACGCAACAACTTAAAAATCACTTACAGCAGATTGCCACTTTCTCCGAAGGATTTGCAAAGATTTATGAACGCGTTGAAAGTGTGAGTATTGAACTCGATGATATCTATTCCGAAATACAACTGGCGCAAGAAAGGGTAGAAGCAGATCCAGCGCGTTTGCAAACCGTGAACGAGCTTTTAGAACAACTCTACAATTTGCAGAAAAAGCACCAGGTAAGCACCGTCGAAGCACTACAACGAATCGAAGAAGAGTTGGTAGAGAAGGTAGATCAAGCCACCAATGTGGAAGAAGCCATCGCCAACGCCACCAAGGAACGCGATCTATTGCTGGAAGAATTAAGTGAGAAGGCCGCTGCGCTATCTCAGGGTCGTAAGAAGGCCATTCCTCAATTAAAGGAACAACTGGAAACCATGTTGGCCGAATTGAGTATGGAAAATGCGCGTTTCGAAATCCAGTTAGAAAAAGCGACTACGTTTCTTGCGCAAGGAAATGATACTATTCAGTTTCTGCTTTCTGCCAATAAGGGTGGCTCTTTTGGTCCTTTAAAGAAGGTGGCTTCTGGCGGTGAACTATCACGGATTATGTTGTGTGTGAAAGCGATACTTTCACGCTACATCAAACTACCAGCCATTGTTTTTGACGAAATCGATACGGGAGTTTCGGGAACCATTTCTGATAAGGTCGCTTCCATTATGCTGCAAATGAGCAATAGAATGCAGGTTTTTGCCATCACGCACTTGCCACAAGTGGCCGCTAAAGGGCAACAGCATTTTAAAGTGTATAAGACGGATGATGAGGTATCGACTTCCTCACATTTAAAGCAATTGAACAGCGATGAGCGCATTGTAGAAATCGCCCAAATGCTGGGCGGTAGTCAATTGACCGAGTCGGCAGTTGCCCATGCAAAGCAACTTTTGAATTAGAAATTTGAAGTATCTTTGGCGCTGCTAAAACTAACGTAAAATACCACCAATGGCTTACAATCTATTAAAAGGAAAACGCGGAATCATCTTTGGAGCTTTGGATGAGCATTCGATCGCTTGGAAAACTGCTGAGCGTGTACATGAAGAAGGAGGCACCTTTGTGCTAACCAATGCGCCAATTGCGATGCGTATGGGGCAGATCAATGAATTGGCAGAAAAGACAGGTTCAACAATCATTCCAGCAGATGCCACGAGCACTGAAGACTTAGAAGCGCTCGTTACACAAGCAATGGAAACCTTGGGCGGAAAGCTTGATTTCGTTCTGCATTCCATCGGAATGTCTGTCAATGTTCGCAAGGGTCGCGCTTATACAGACGAGAACTACGATTGGACTGCCAAGGGTTGGGACGTCTCTGCCTTATCTTTTCACAAGGTATGTCAAACGCTCTATAAGCATGATGCGATGAGTCCTTGGGGAAGTATCGTGGCGCTCACGTATATGGCCGCTCAACGCACCTTTCCTGATTACAATGATATGGCCGACAATAAGGCGTACTTGGAGTCGATTGCAAGAAGTTTTGGTTATTTCTTTGGAAAGGAGAAGCAGGTACGCGTGAATACCATTTCACAGTCGCCTACGCCCACCACAGCTGGGAAAGGCGTGAAAGGATTTGATGGTTTCATCACTTATGCGGAAAAGATGTCGCCCTTAGGCAATGCTACAGCGCAGGATTGTGCAGATTACACCGTTTCACTCTTTTCAGATCTAACCAGAAAAGTGACGATGCAGAACTTGTTCCACGATGGTGGATTCTCTAATGTAGGTGTCAGTCAGGAGGTTATCGATACCTTCACCGAAGACTAGGCCCTATTTTTTAAGTAAAATTATGCAAGGGTCGTTCTTAGAACGGCCCTTTTTTGTAGTTCATCGATGATTTTAAGCAATACGTCGATGGTAAAGGGTGGTCGCTAGGAAGCCAACCGAATTTCCCTATTTTGCGCATCCCAAATCTTAGAATCTACTTATCATGAAGAAAACTACTAGTTTCCTGATGCTAGGCCTGTGCGCCATGATGGCTTCTGCCCAATGTATCAATTCGAACAAATTTCCGCTAGGAGATGTTACGGCCGATAATGGCGGTCTTGAAATCCAAATCAACACCTGTAGCGAAACAGACGAGTTTACCGTTTTAACTGGTCTGAATGTAGGTGAAGATTATACCTTCACAATTACAGATAATTTTTCTTCCTTACCCGAATACATTACGGTGACGGATGCAAGCAACACAGTCATCGTGCATGGGGAGTCGCCCATAGCGTGGACGGCAACTACCGGAACGATCAGATTGCACTGGACAGAAGACGCTGCTTGTGGCACCCAAGCTTCTTGTCATACCACCACCTATCAAAACACCACAAATACACCCATGCCACCGGCAAACGACGATATTGCGGGAGCTATCGCACTCTCAGTGGGAAGTACGGCCTGTCAAGGTACGACCACCGCTACCAATGTAGAGGCCACCGCGTCAGAAGTAGGTGATCCTAGTATTCCTGCTCCAACGTGTGCCAATTATCAGGGAGGTGATGTTTGGTTTACCGTGGAAGTACCTGCAACCGGGGAAATCACGGTCGAAGCTACCTCGGTTGGCGGTTCAGACTTTTTAGATTCTGGAATGAGCATCTATAGCGGAACCCCAGGATCTTTGACGCAAATAGAATGTGACGACGACGACTCTTTAGACGGGTTATTTTCACTCATTGCACTCAGCGGTCGTACGCCAGGTGAAACCTTGTACGTGCGCGTGTGGGAATTTCAGAACAATGCCTTTGGCGAGTTCAACATCTGTGCTTGGTCGCCCACTACCTTAAACAACGAGCGTTTCGAGTCAGCAACGACTAAAGTATATCCTAACCCAATTGTGGATGGCATGCTCAGCATACAGTCAGATGAATTGATTCAACAAGTAGAGTTACACGATATATTAGGCAAACGAATATTTTCAGGAACGCCAGAATCGTTAAGTGCCTCCTATGATATTGGCACGCTGAAAGCGGGTGTTTATCTGCTTCGATTGGCCACAGCAAGCGGCCAGCAATCTCTGAAAGTAATCAAGCAATAAGAAGTTGAGAAAAGCCACCCGAAAGGTGGCTTTCTTTTTTTCGTTGGTATATTTGCTTACATGGCAGCGCTCAAAAAACAGATACGCTCTTTTTTCAAACGACGGAAGATTAAAATGTTCCTCGGGTTCCTGCTGTTTTCCATCTTAGTGTGGTTCATCAATCGTTTTTCCAGCCAGTATACTGCTGAAATCACCACCCAGGCGAAAATTCAAGAGTTGCCTAATGATCGTATGATCGACGAAGGGTTATTCTTTGAGTTACCTATGACGATTACCACCCATGGATTTCGAATGCTTTCTTTACAGTTTTACGAAAAGCGTGTAGTGCTCAATGGTGCGAAGTTGAAATCCTCAGATGGCCGCGACTACTTGGTGCTATCTGGGCAACTCGCAGATTTGAAAAGGCAATTTCCGGCAAGTGTGGATATCGTGGATATCGCAACTGATACGCTGTTTATAGAGACGACTTATACGGTAGAGAAAAGAGTTCCCTTGCGTGCGCAGCTTGATACGGAGTTCAGACAAGGATATGGCTATGTAGGAGCCTTAATGCTATCTGAAGATTCAATAACGATAACGGGGCCTAAGGAAAAGTTGGACACCATTCAAAACGTTTTCACGAAGAATTTGCGTCTTGAAGATGTGTTTCAAGATATTGAAGAAGAAGTGGAGATCACTTCTTTTTCGGACGCTACCGTTCGTTTGAATAAAAAGCGCGTGGTAGTTTCCGCAAAAGTAGACCGTTATGTTCAGGAGTCTGTAGAAGTTCCGATTCAGGTATTGAACCTTCCTAGAAACCAAGAAATAAGGTTATTTCCCAACACGGCAACGATTCGATATACTGTAGGTCAAAAAGACCAACCCAAATTAGATAAGACACAATTTGAGGTAGTTTGTTATTATCAGCAAGGACAGCAATATTTGGAGGCGACACTTCGCAATGCGCCACCACAGGTTAGAGATGTACGCATCAATGAGGAAAAAATCGATTATTTGATCAAGCAATGAAGATTGTAGGATTAACAGGGGGTATCGGTAGTGGCAAAACCACAGTAGCAACTATGTTTGCAGAATTGGGGGTTCCTGTGTATGTCTCGGATGTCCGTGCCAAAGAATTAATGGCTACTTCTCAGGTGATTAAAGAACAGTTGATCCAAGCTTTTGGCGAAGAGGCTTATGACGCAGAAGGAATACTAGATCGACAGTATTTGGCTCATATTGTTTTTCGCGACGAGCAGGCGCTCGATACCATCAATAGTATTGTTCACCCAGCGGTGGGCGATGATTTCAATTTGTGGAGGGAAGCGCAAGATTATGAATATGTTATCAAGGAAAGTGCCATCTTGTTTGAGCACGATTTGCATATACACTGTGATCATGTAATCACAGTAGTGGCGCCACTAGACCTTAGAATCCAGCGTGTCATTGAGCGAGATGATACCACAGAAGAAGAGGTATTACTTCGAGCCAACAAGCAATGGCCAGATCAAGAACGCATAGCCCTTTCTGATTTCGTGATTGAAAATATTACCTTGCCGCATACGTTAGCACAAGTGAAAGAGATTCACCAAAAGATTTTACAGTTTGAAGGATAATTCTTTCAAGGCCTTAACAATTTTGTTAAGCTGAGGTTAAAAGCAAAGTTCCCTACATCCTAATCATTTAAATTTGACCGAATGAGTAAGCGTTTGTTCATTTCCCTTGTCGTATTGATGAGCCTCTCATTGGTCGGCATCATTCTTGTTCAAGGCTACTGGATTAAAACATCCGTAGACAACAAGGAAGAACAGTTTTCACAGACAGTCAACCAAGCGCTTTTAAGGGTTTCAGAAAAGTTAAGGGAAACAGAGCAGCGCAATCTTCTTGCGGCTTTAGACAAGGTAATCGATAGCATCGGGGAGCCAGACGAATCTGAGATTAGAAACATCATTCTTTTCGCAGATAGAGACGAAGTAACGGACCAGCTGTTCATCTATTCCCATGGAGTTTTGGAAGAAGAATAC
>CAWUKP010000058.1:0-10785 GCA_963922975.1 uncultured Spongiivirga sp.
CCCTTGTAGAATCGTTAATTCGTCAATTATAACTATGAAAAAAGGGAGGCAAATTGCCCCCCTTTTCTATTTATATTCCTCTTGGGTTGCTTATGGAGTTGGTCCATTAAATTGCAACACTGTAGATGAGTTACCGTTACCCACTTGCAATACATTGCTAAAGTGGCCATCACCCTGTTGTAGGGTGAAAGAAGTGTTATCATCACCCACTTGAGTTTCGATAGCTAAGTTGAACTCACCATCTTGAGCGACTCTAGAGTCGTTACCGTTTCCTAACTGGAACTGGTCAGAAATGTTCAAGATACCAGCTTGCTGAGATAGCATTAGGTTACCATCACCCAACTGCGTCTGAATAGCGAAGTTAGCAATAGAAGTACCGTAGCTTGGGAAGTATCCGATTCCTACGAAACCACCTAAACCATCTTGAAGCGTACCAGCAACGTTGTTGTTTCCTTCTTGATACTGATCAGAAAGGTTAGCACCACCGTTTTGGTCGAAGATGTTCTGGTAATTTACAGCCAAGTTTCCGTTGCCAATCTGCTGTTGTAGCACAGAGTTTACAACACCGTACTGCTCAGAAATAGCAGTGTTGTCATCTCCTAGCTGGAACTGGTCAGCTTCGTGAAGAAGACCATCCTGCAAGCTTGAAGCAGAGTTGAAGTTTCCGTCTTGAACAACATAAGATCTGTTGTCATCACCAACTTGAGTTTGGTCAGAGCTGTTCAATAGACCCGCTTGCTGTACCAAAGCCTCGTTGAAGAAACCGTCTTGTGACTGGCTAGAGCTGTTTCCGATAGAGAAACCACTCGTTGGGAAATAAAGGATTGTACTCCAAGAACCGAAAGCATCTTGCAAGTTACCAGCGAAGTTATCACCTCCAGACTGAGACTGGAAAGTAGTGTTCGCTCCACCTGACTGATCGAAAATGTTCTGTCCGTTGAAGGCGATGTTATTCGTACCTACTTGGATTTGAGTAGCATCGTTGAACAATCCAAACTGATCACTGTCTGCAATGTTATCAGTACCTAACTGAGCTTGAAGCGCAGAGTGACCGTCTCCAACTTGATCAATAGTAGCCAAGTTGAAAGAACCATCTTGGAAAGAAGTAGCAGAGTTATCATCTCCAGTTTGTGTCTGGAAGCTTTCGTTGTCTCCACCGAAAGTCAACAAGTTTTGCTCGGCGTAAGCATCATTACCATTACCAAATTGGTCTTGGATGATCGTATTGTTATCTTCTTCGTGCTGAGCGAAAGCAGTGTTGTTGTCACCAAACTGAGACTGAAGAACAGTACCATTTCTTGAATCAAAGAAGAAGCTTCCCTGGATAGAAGTAGCAGTGTTTCCTGAACCTTCTTGGATCGCATCTGCAAAGTTATCAGTACCTGTCTGAGACTGGTCAGCGAAGTTGTTACCTCCGAAAGTCAACAAGTTTTGTGTAGCTTCAGCATAGTTTCTGTCACCACTCTGCACTTGGAAGATGGTGTTGTCATCCTCTTCGTGCTGAGCCCATGCGAAGTTGTCCTCACCAATTTGGTCTTGGCCGATGAAACCACCTCTTGAGTCAAAGAAGAAGCTACCTTGTGTAGCAAAAGCAGTGTTGTTACTTCCATCTTGGAAAGCAATAGCTGTATTGTCAGTACCAATCTGTAATTGATCTGCGTAGTTATCGCCACCAAAAGTAAAGATGTTTTGAGTAGCCTCTGCAGTGTTGCGGTCTCCTCTTTGCACTTGGAAAATAGTGTTTCTGTCTTCCTCTTGACGAGCAAAAGCAGAGTTCATATCTCCTAGTTGATCTTGATACACAAATCCATCTCTTGAATCAAAGAAGAAGCTACCTTGTACTGAAGTAGCAGTGTTGTTTGTACCTTCTTGGAAAGCAACGGCTACGTTATCAGTACCAATTTGCAACTGATCTGCAGTGTTTCCACCACCGAAAGTCAACAAGTTTTGCTCAGCGATTGCCAAGTTTCTATCACCACTTTGCGTTTGGAAAATAGTGTTGTCATCTTCTTCGTGCTGCGCATACGCCTCGTTAGAGTCACCAAATTGATCTTGAACAACCAATCCGTTTCTAGAAGCGAAAGCTGGGCTACCCTGGATAGAAGAAGCGTAGTTGTTCGTTCCTTCTTGGAAAGCGATTGCAGTGTTGCCATCACCGTACTGAGTCTGCTCTACTTCGTTGTCACCACCAAAAGTCAACAAGTTTTGCTGAGCACCAGCAAAGTTATCATCACCTTCTTGGTACTGATCAATTCTGTTACGATCTTCTTCGTGCTGAGCGAAGGCGGTGTTGTTGTCACCACGCTGACGCTGACGCACCCAACCATCTCGAGAATCGAAAGCAGCACTACCTTGTAATGAAGTAGCATCGTTTCCGTTTCCTCTTTGGTTTTGACGAAGGCGGTTGTCAGTTCCCCACTGCTCACCATAAGCGGTGTTACCAGGAGATCCGTTAGGACCGCTACTCTGGATCTGACGAGAATCGTTACGATCTCCAACTTGCGCCATGAATGCGCTGTTGTTGTCGAAACGTTGTCTTTGATACGCCTGGTTGTCGTCGCCTAATTGAAAGATTTCAGCTGAGTTATTTTCAGCAAATCCAACACCGGTGTCAACCTCGGCCTCGTTTCTGTCTCCTTCTTGAGTTACGAAAGCAGTGTTGAAATCGCCATCTTGCTTAACGATTGAGCTGTTTTCGTTCCCATTTTGAGAAACGTCTGCAAAGTTCCCTTCGCCACTTACGGGCGAATTAGAACCCATTTGGTCGATATCGGATTCGTTATCCGAACCTACTTGAAGAACATTAGCGGTGTTGTTTGTTCCATCTTGAAACACGTCGCTAGTGTTGTTCTGTGCAAAAGCTGCCATGGCAAATAATGACAGTGCACCACTTAAAAATATTCTTTTCATAGAATAGAAGTGTTTATTGATTAATAGCTATGGTAAATATACTCATTAATAATAGCACCCCATCTACGAAGCTTCCTTTTTCCGATGAAATACACAATAAAAGAGATGAACATATACATGGATAAGTTTAGGTAAGCTGCTGACCTTCAAAACAAAAAAAGGCGGGATATACCCGCCTTTAATTTCTTAGATGTATGCTACTTATGGAGTAGGAGCATCATACTGAAGTGTCAAAGAGTAGTTGCCATTTCCAACTTGCTCAGTGCAGCTTAGGTGACCAGTTCCGTACTGACCTGTTCCAGCCCAGTTACCATCACCTCTTTGGAAGATACCCAGCTCATTGCCATCTCCAATTTGCTGAGAAAGCGCAATGTTATCGAAACCATCTTGGTCAAGGAAAGCGAAGTTACCCATACCATCTTGGTCACTCCATAGATAGTTATCCTCTCCAGTTTGAAGACCGTAAGCAATGTTAGAGCTACCATCTTGGTACTGCTCAGCAACGTTGTTGTTAGAGAATGTGTACACGTTTGGTGTGCTGCTGTACTCTTTACCACTTGGTCCGAAAGCACTACCTATTTGGTTCGCTTGGATTACGAAGGCAAAGTTGTCATCACCAGTTTGGAACTGCAAAGATGTGTTCCCACTGTTTCTTTGTGCAGAACGCGCCCAGTTACGATCACCACTTTGCACTTGAAGTGCAGCGTTCATATCACCAATTTGGTCTACTAGTGCGGTGTTATCAGCTCCATCCTGATATTGCTCAGCAGAGTTACCGTCTCCACTCTGCAATACGTCTGCAAAGTTGCGGTTACCATCTTGCTCCTGATACGAATAGTTGTCATCGCCCAACTGAGTAGCATCAGCGGTATTACCGTCTGCCAAGTTAGGTGCACTGTTTTGGTCTTGAATCGCTGTGTTACGATCACCATCCTGAAGGATCGTAGCTACGTTGTTGTCGAAACGCTGCTTTTGGTAGGAAGAGTTGTCATCTCCAATTTGATCGGTCTCTGCATAGTTGAATTCTGCGAAATTCACCCCTTGATCGATCTCAGCCTCGTTACGATCACCTTCTTGATCTACGAAAGCGTCGTTGTAGTCACCAGCCTGCTTTACCGTAGAAGCGTTCTCGTCTCCTGTTTGGTTCACATATGCTTCGTTGTTAATACCGCTGATCGCAGTATTCGCTCCAAATTGGTCTACATCAGACTCATTGTCCATACCAGTTTGGGTAACTTCTGCAACGTTCATGGTACCCGATTGGTACACGTCACTTTCATTACTCTGCGCGAAAGCCACAACAGCTCCTAACGAAAGCACACTTGTTAAAAGAACTTTTTTCATAATAAATGAGTATTTAATTGATTAATAGCTCAACAAATGTAGAAAAGCTTTTTTAATCTCTCATTGCCAGTGTTTTGGGGGATTTGTAGGAAAAGTGGAAGAGTATCGACGAAGTGCAAAATTTACAAGATGAAGAACTCAAATTGCCTCAAAAAAAGTTGAAAAAGAGGGGAAAAACAACCCTAACTTTTCATTGCCTTAATATCGATTCTTCCCAAACGTTATCGAAATTAAGGTATTTTCTGAATAAAAAAGTACACTATTTCGTATACAAGAGTTCTCGATATTTGCTCAACGACCACTGCTCGTCGTCAATCAAGAGTTCCAGTTTATCGGAGTGGTAGCGAATCTGCTCAAAGAAAGGTAAAATTACTTGTGCATAAGCATTTGCGCGTTTCTTGGCGTCTGGAAGCTTGTTGATGCGCTTACGCTCATTAATCATATCCGTTACATTCTTATTGATATGAGCAATATGATCGGAGATTTGTTCCAAGATTTCCATTTGCTCTTTGGCCACCTTTCTAAAATCTGTTCCATAAATCTCCTTAAGCCCGCGAACATTTTCAATGAGGGTATTTTGATACTTAATAGCTGTAGGGATGATATGATTGCGCGCGATATCACCAATAACTCTACTCTCGATCTGGATGCGCAGGGTGTATTCCTCCACTTCGATCTCGTAACGCGCCTGAATCTCGCGTTCATTCATCACCTGCATTTCTTCAAAGAGGTCAATGGTTTCTCGAGCCACTCTTACCTGAAGCGCTTCTGGAGTGTTGGCATTGTTGCTCAATTTCCTCAGCTTGGCTTCTCTTCTCCAGGCGTCGCCATAACCGTCCCCTTCAAAGAGTATGCGTCTCGAGGCCTTGATGTATTCCCGTAGAATATTGAAGATCGCTTCGTCTTTTTTGAGCTTTTTCTTATCTATCAGTGCATCTACCTCTTGCTTGAACTCCTTTAGCTGTTTTGCTACGATGGTGTTCAGCACTGTCATAGGATTCGCGCAATTCGCTTTTGATCCAACCGCTCTGAACTCAAATTTGTTTCCTGTGAAGGCGAAAGGTGAGGTACGATTGCGGTCTGTATTATCGAGCAGAATCTCTGGAATCTTCCCCACAACATTCAACTTCAACTCCGTTTTTTCCTGAGGTGATAATTTTCCTTTGGACACATTCTCTAAATCATTCAAAACAGCAGAAAGCTGTTCCCCGATAAATATGGAAACAATAGCTGGCGGCGCCTCGTTCGCTCCAAGTCTCAGATCGTTACTAGCACTGGCAATCGAAGCGCGCAGTAATTCTTCGTAGTCATGTACCGCTTTGATGGTATTAATAAAGAAGGTAAGAAATTGAAGATTGCTCATGGGCGTCTTGCCAGGACTCAACAAATTGACTTCTGTATTGGTCTGTAGCGACCAATTATTATGCTTCCCTGAACCATTAATCCCAGCGAAAGGTTTTTCGTGAAACAATACTTTGTAGTCATGCTTGCTGGCCACTTTTCCCATCACATCCATCAACAAGGAGTTGTGATCAACAGCCAAATTTGCCTCTTCAAAAATGGGGGCTAGTTCGTATTGATTGGGTGCTACTTCATTGTGCCTGGTTTTTACCGGAATACCCAACAGCATGCACTCGTGTTCTAAATCTCGCATAAAAGACATTACCCTTGGAGAAATGGATCCGAAGTAGTGATCGTCCAATTGCTGTCCCTTAGCCGGCGCATGACCCAACAAGGTTCGACCGGCCAGCACCAAATCAGGTCTTGATGCAGCCAGCGAAGCGTCTACTAAAAAATATTCTTGCTCCCAACCTAAAGTAGCGCTCACTTTGGATACACTTTTATCAAAATACTTAGCCACATCGGTAGCGGCATGATCTACTGCTTGCAAAGCTCGCAACAAGGGGGTTTTATAGTCTAGTGCTTCACCAGTATAGGATACAAAGATGGTTGGGATGCAAAGCGTAGTGCCGTAAATAAAGGCAGGCGAGGTAGGATCCCAAGCAGTATAACCTCTAGCTTCAAATGTATTCCGAATGCCGCCATGCGGAAAGCTAGAAGCATCTGGCTCTTGTTGAACAAGCTGCTCCCCTGCGAAATGCTCAATGGACCTACCTTCGTCAATAGTTTCAAAAAAAGCATCATGCTTCTCTGCGGTAGCACCTGTAAGCGGCTGAAACCAGTGCGTGTAGTGTGTTACATGATGACTTACCGCCCAATCCTTCATAGCCGTAGCAATTTGATCGGCAACACTTCTGCTGATCTTTTCCCCTTTTGAGATGGCCTTTTGTACGGATTGATAGGACTCTTTGGTTAGGTATTGGCGCATTTTTCCATCGTCAAATACGTGCTTCCCAAAGAGTTGTGATCGTTTCTCGGGAGTAGCAACCGCCAAGGGCTTTCTATCTAGGGCTTTCCGCAACGCTTCAAAACGTAACATAGGGTATCGAAATTAAGGGTGGGCGACAAATATAATTTAAAAATCTAGCAGGTTTTTTATAAATTTTTGAATTACCCCCTCAAAATTATGGGGTGTTAATAAAATTTAATAACTAAGAGGTCATTTACCCCTCTTTTGAAGGGGTGGCTATTGAAATAAAACTATATTTGCTGTCAAATAATTTTTGACATTAAAACTTTACAGCAATGAGTAAGGCGAAATTAGAGTATATCTGGCTCGATGGATACAAGCCCACGGCCAATATGCGAAGTAAGACAAAGATCGAAGACGACTTTAGCGGAAAGCTAGAGGACTGTCCTATTTGGGCGTTTGATGGAAGTTCAACCAAACAAGCAGAAGGCGGATCTTCAGACTGTCTTTT
This sequence comes from uncultured Spongiivirga sp., assembly GCA_963922975.1. Lineage (GTDB taxonomy): Bacteria > Bacteroidota > Bacteroidia > Flavobacteriales > Flavobacteriaceae > JANQRC01. The sequence continues at coordinate 7,077 of CAWUKP010000058.1, forward strand.
AAAACCTGTAGCTATCTATCCTGACCCAGCCCGTGTGAACGGTTACTTGGTCATGGCAGAAGTGTTAAATGCCGATGGTACTGCCCATGAGACAAATTCAAGAGCCACAATTGACGGTGATGTAGATGACGACTTCTGGTTCGGTTTCGAGCAAGAGTATTTCATCATGGACACACACACCCAATTGCCTTTAGGTTTCCCAGTAGGAGGTTATCCTGGCCCACAAGGGATGTACTACTGTTCAGTAGGTGGAAGAAACACCCACGGAAGAGAGTTGGTGGAACGCCATGCAGACCTTTGTCTAGAAGCTGGTTTGAACTTTGAAGGAATCAACCAAGAAGTAGCTTGCGGACAGTGGGAATTTCAAATTTTCGCCAAAGGCGCCAAAAATGCTGGTGATCAAGTGTGGGTAGCACGTTACCTACTCGACAGACTTACAGAAGATTACGGCTATTACATCGAGTACCACCCGAAGCCTGTTAAAGGTGACTGGAATGGTTCTGGTATGCACGCCAATTTCTCAAATACGACCCTGCGCACTGCTGGATCTGAGGAAGTTTACAATCAAATTTGTGAAGCGTTCCGTCCGGTAACTAAAGAACACATTGCCGTGTATGGTGAATTCAACGATGAGCGATTGACGGGTCTTCACGAAACACAATCGATCAACGAGTTTAGCTATGGTGTTTCTGACCGTGGTGCTTCTATCCGTATCCCTATTCTTACTGTGGAGCGCGGATGGAAAGGATGGTTAGAAGATCGTAGACCTGCCTCAAATGCAGACCCATATAAAGTAGCTGCCCGAATCATTAAAACCGTTCAGTCGGCCGACGTTTCAGTGCCTGCTTAAGCATCGAAATTTGTAGTTAGAAAAAGGCGACCTCACAAGGGTCGCTTTTTTTTATGAAGCTAATGTGAGATAGACAAATGTGATATAAGTTGCTAGTAATATCAAGCCGTCTCGCCAGCCCAATCGCAAACCCTTCGGAATAAAAACCAACGGAAATACCATAAAAGATACCGCCAACATCCAGTATATATCATTGGTGAGCAAACCCTGATCGGTTACTGTTACTGGCGTGATGATACTGGTTATGCCCAGCACCGCTAAAATATTGAAGACATTGGATCCTAATAAGTTCCCAATGGAAATCGCTTTCTCTTTTTTGAGCACTGCAATGACGGAAGCCGCTAACTCAGGGATGCTCGTACCAACAGAAACTACCGTGATACCGATAACACGTTCACTCACACCAAAATTTTCAGCGAGCCCTACTGCGCCCTTGATGAGCAATTCAGAACCTCCCCATAGCCCTACGCCACCTATTACTAAATAAAGTACCAATTTGTAGAGCGGTAGAATGACATCATCTTCGGGAACCTCGTCGACCACAGCGGGTTTTTGAAAGCGCAAGAGGTACACTAAAAATACGATTAAGAGCACCACAAAAATGATTCCTTCGGTACGTTGAAGCTCTCCGTCAAACTTAATAAATACAAAAAGTAGAATGGAAGCAATCATCATTACGGGCCAGTCCGTCTTGTAAAAACTTCGCTCGATTAAAATAGGCGAAAGCGTAATCGTTACCCCAAGCACTAAGCCTAGATTGGCCACGTTAGAACCTACTACATTCCCCAAAGCCAAGTCTGCGTAGCCCTGAAGTGCCGACTTGATACTCACAATCAGCTCTGGAGCCGACGTAGCAAAAGACACCACGGTCATTCCAATCACGATCTTTGGGATGCTGAGGCGTAGTGATAGCGCCACGGCTGCTTTTAAAAGCCAGTTTCCACCTAAGATAAGCAGGGTAAGCCCAATGAGGATATACAGAATGTTCACGTACCGAAAGTTTGTGCGAAGATAGCATAACTAGGCGAGCCTTAATACGCCCCCGAAAACTAAAATTTTCGTTAAATAACTATTTTTGTAGTTGTGTAACTATTTTTTTCGTTTACCTTTGAATGGTTTCAAAATACAAACTATCTTCAAACATCATTAATATACGCGTTCATGCAGCGACTGACCAACAAGGAAGAACAAATTATGCAGGTGCTCTGGCATCTGCAGAAAGGCTTTGTCAAAGACATTCTGGAAGAGATTCCTGGTGATAAACCTCATTACAATACGCTTTCCACCATTGTTCGCCATTTAGAAGACAAAGGGTATGTGGCACACAAAGCCTACGGAAACACCCATCAATACTTCCCAATCATTTCCAAAGAAGAATACCGAAAGCACTTTGTGAATAATGCGCTGGTCAATTATTTTAACGATAGTTACAAGAACATGGTTTCTTTCTTCGCAAAAGAAGAAAAAATCTCAGTGGACGAGCTTAAGGAGATTATTGCCATCATTGAAAAGGAGAAGTAATGGAAGCCATCGTACTATATCTTGTAAAGTCTTCAGCAGTACTGTCTATCTTCTTTCTGACATACTGGCTGTTGTTGCGAAAAGACACCTTTTTCAGTTTTAATCGTGCCTTTCTTTTGATCGGCATACTGTCGCTATAGGCCTCCCCTATGTTGAACTTACCGAAACCATTACCATTCAAGCCGCCAGTATACCAAATACCGCGGTGGCGAATGTTGAACCTTCCACAACTGTAGCAAGTAACCACTGGTCTTTGGCAGCATGGGTGCTCTTGACGTACAGCTTGGTAAGTCTCACACTTCTCCTGCGGTACGGGCTTCAGTTTCGTTCGCTGTTGCGTGTTTTACTGAAAGGTGAGAGATATAAGAAAGATGGCGTTTGGCATGTGCATGTGACAGGGCAAATTCCTCCCTTTTCGTTTTTCAATCATATCATTTACGATCCAAACGCACACAAGCCAGAAGAACTTGCTCAGATTTTAGAACACGAGGCGGTACATTGCAAGCAAGCCCACAGTTGGGATCTTCTGTTGGCCGACCTGACGAAAATAGTGCTATGGTTCAACCCACTTATGTGGCTTTATAAAAAAGCGATCCAACAAAATCTCGAATATTTGGCAGATCGCGGTGCCCTTCACAAGGTAGCGGCCAGTCGAACTTATCAGCATACTTTATTAAAAGTCTCTGTACAACCCGTATATGCTAGCATCACCACAAATTTTTACAATTCATTAATCAAAAATCGAATCATTATGATCAATCGCAGACCATCAACAAAACGCAATCAACTCAAAGTGCTACTCGTGCTTCCATTGTTGGCCGTATTTCTAATGGCATTTAACACCAAAACGGAATACGTATTGGACACCTCCACGACTATTTTGAACGAACCCAACACGATTGAAACTTCCTCGATTGAAGAAGCTGTTCAAGCGCAAGAACCCATTAAAGTTACCATCGACAAGAATACTACCAGAGCAGAGCTGGACGCACTTGTTGCTGATTTAAAAGAAGAAGGTGTTGAACTATCCTACAGTCGACTCCGCTACAATGACCAGAACGAAATCATACGAATTTCATTAAAACTAAAGGTAGAGCGCGATGGCAATCGCTCTATAAGCGAGTCTAGCTTCAATAACGATGCTGACGACCCCATTGATCCTATTATGATCATGCACGATTCATCTACCAATACCACCTTTATGGGCGATCCTTCAAAGCAAGGACGTAAGAAGTTGCGTAGAAAAGGCGACAATGTATGGGTACAGGCCAAGAAAGACGGAAAGCGTAAGGAGAAGCGCAAAGTAAACGTGTGGACTTCAGAAGGCGAAGGAGATGA
>CAWUKP010000059.1:0-10662 GCA_963922975.1 uncultured Spongiivirga sp.
GCATCGCGTCGTCTAGTGAAGATTGCGTTTTCCAGCCCAATACGCTGTTAGCCTTTGTGGTATCAGCATAGGCGGCAATCACGTCTCCTTCTCTGCGTTCGGCAACTCGAAAGTTTAGCTTTTGACCTGAAACACGCTCGAAACTCTCGATCACTTCCAGTACACTACTACCTGTTCCTGTACCAAGATTGAACACTTCGCAATTGGTATCATTCTGATTGTTGAGCAATCGCTGCAGGGCCACCACATGTGCCTTAGCGAGATCAACTACGTGTATATAATCGCGAATACAGGTGCCATCAGGAGTGGGGTAATCATTGCCAAAAACGGCAAGTTCCTTTCGAAGGCCAGCCGCGGTCTGGGTAATAAAGGGCACTAAATTTTGCGGGACCCCCAGCGGCAATTCGCCGATCTCTGCAGATGAGTGTGCACCTATGGGATTGAAATACCGCAGTAGAATAGCATTAAGTTCAGGTTGTACTTTACAAAGATCACGAAGTATTTCTTCGCCAATTTGTTTGGTATTACCGTAGGGCGACTCAGCAGGTTTGATAGGAGCATCTTCTTTTATGGGTAAGTGATCTGCTTGGCCATACACTGTGCAGGAAGAGCTAAAAATGAAGGCACCTGTACCTATGGCTTGCAGTAAATTCAACAGCCCACCTATGTTGTTTTCGTAGTACAGCAATGGATTTTCAACACTCTCGCCCACCGCTTTCGATGCCGCAAAATGGATCACTCCTTTAAGGTCGGAATGTCTCTGGAAAAACTCCAACACCTCTTTTTTATGCCGGAGGTCTAGCTTTTCGAAGGTAGGTTCAGTTCCTGTAATCTTGACGATTCCCTTTAAAACTTCTTCCGAGGCGTTGGAACAATCGTCAACAATCACTACCTCGAAACCTTCTTGGAGTAATTCGACCGCCGTATGCGAGCCGATGTAGCCTAAACCCCCAGTTACCAGCACTTTCATTCGCCTACGAATTCAAGAACTTTGGAAGTGATGAAGGCGATCTGTTCGTCATCCAATTCGGTGTGCATAGGCAGCGAAATAACTTCTTTCACCAATTGATTGGTCACTTTAAAATCGGCCTCGTTGTAGCGCTCATCCGCATATGCTTTCTGCGCGTGCAGAGGTACTGGGTAATAAATAGCACACGGAATGTCGTGATCCTGCAAATATGTCAGAAGGGCATCGCGATCCGTATCTAACACACGCAAAGTGTATTGATGAAACACATGGCAATCGCAATTCTCACAAATGATGGGTGTAATGATCTTCTTGCTTTGCGCAAAGGCCGCGGTGTATTTTCGTGCTGCGTCTCGGCGCGCAGTATTGTAGGTGTCTAAATGTGGAAGTTTCGCGCGAAGCACGGTGGCTTGAATGGAATCTAAACGCGAATTGACGCCCACCACATCGTGGTAGTAGCGTTTATACATCCCATGATTGACAATCCCGCGAATAGTGTGTGCCAAATCATCATCATTGGTGAAAATAGCACCTCCATCCCCATAACAACCCAAATTCTTTGAAGGGAAGAAAGAAGTCGAAGCCGCATGGCCAATGGCTCCCGTTTTCTGCTTGCTACCATCTGCGCTGGTATAAGTAGCACCAATACCTTGAGCATTATCTTCTATCACGAAAAGGTTATGCTCTTTGGCTATTTCCATAATGGCATCCATATTGGCAGAACGACCAAAGAGATGCACAGGAACGATGGCTTTCGTTTTTGGTGTAATGGCCTTTTGAATGGCTTCGATATCAATATTGAAATCTACAGGATCCACATCTACCAGTACTGGCGTAAGGCCCAGTAAAGCAATGACTTCAACCGTAGCAGCAAAAGTAAAATCCGCCGTGATCACCTCGTCGCCCGGCTTCAAGCCCAATCCCATCATACAAATCTGTAAAGCATCGGTGCCGTTGGCACAAGGAATCACATGCTTAACTCCAAGATATTCCTCCAATTCTTTTTGGAAGGCATGTACTTCCGGACCATTGATGTAGGCGGAAGATTGAATGACATCTAGGACGGCAGTATCTACGCGATCCTTTATTTTTTCGTACTGACCTTTGAGGTCGACCATCTGAATTTTCTTCATCGGGAAGTAGGCTAGAAATTATAACAATATTACGAAAATCAGAGGCCGCAGCCAATCAAATCATTAAAGAAGCTTATTTTTGAGCACATCTAAACGCGTGAGTCTTTTCTACAACATATCCATCCAAATCTTTTTGTGGATTCTGCCCTTTCTAGCCTTGTTCAATAAAAGCCTTCAAAAATTTTATCGAGGAAGAAAAGAAATGTGGAGCCAACTGGCTGAACAGATTTCTTCAGATGACAAAATCATATGGTTTCATGCGGCTAGTTTGGGTGAATTTGAACAGGGGTTACCCATCATTGAACGCTCGAAAAAGGAGTTTAAAAACCATAAAATATTAGTCACCTTCTTCTCGCCTTCTGGCTATGAAGTGAAAAAAACACACCCCTGTGCCGACATTATTACCTACCTCCCACTGGACACGCGAAAAAATGTTCAAAGATTTCTGGGTTTGGTCAAACCCCGCATGGCTGTGTTTATCAAGTACGAATTTTGGCCAAATTACTTGCAAGCCCTAGAAAAGCAAAAGATTCCTACTTTGCTCGTATCTGCCGTCTTTAGAAAAGATCAAGTTTTTTTCAAACCTTATGGCGGTTGGATGAAAGGGCGTTTGCACACCTTCGAACACTTCTTTGTGCAAGACCAAGCATCTGCTCAACTGCTGCAATCTATTGGATTTGAAAACATCAGTGTAAGTGGCGATACGCGCTTCGACCGCGTCGCAGAAATACTCGATACCGATTTCTCATTAGACTTTGTGGAAGAATTTCTTGAGGGAAAAACGTGTATTGTGTATGGCAGTACATGGCCAGAAGACGAAGCATTGATTATTCCTTTCGTACAACAATCAAATGGCATTAAACATATACTAGCACCGCACAAAATAGACGACGCTCAAATAGCAGAACTCCGAAAAAAGCTAGGAGACAAAACAGTATTGTATTCGGAGCGTGAGGCTTCTGATCTCAAAAAAGCGGAAGTACTCATCATCAACACCGTTGGTATTTTAAGCAAATTATATCGCTATGCAGACATTGTCTATGTAGGTGGTGGCATGGGCAACACAGGCCTACACAATACCTTAGAACCAGCCGTTTTTGGAATCCCAGTGGTTATCGGTAAAAACTACGACACCTTTAAAGAAGCGGTAGCCCTCGAAAAGTTGGGTGGTATTATTAGCATATCCGATGCGGATTCCTTCTATAAAGCCATGAACCAATTACTTTCTTCCCCCGAAAAACGTCAAGAGTTAGGGCGCATTAATCAGGATTTTACCAAAAAAGGTAGGGGTGCAAGCGTCCAAATCATGGATTTCCTTCGTAAATCAATCGAAAATTGAGTTGTTCATCGATTTCTTAAGAAAAAGTTAACATTTCTTTTGGATTCCCAAACAACTATAATCATTTTAGTAACCAGTTAATGAACATTAAACTTAGAACAATGAGAAAAGTGATTTTAGGAATGGCCCTAATGGCATTCGCTACACTAACCTTTACATCATGTCGTGAAACTGCTCAGAAAGCAGAAGAAACGGTTGAAACTGCAGCCAAAGAAGCTTCAGATGCTGCCAATGATGCAGCCGATGCTGCGAAAGAAGCCGCTGACGATGCAGCAAATGCTGCAGGTGACGCTGTAGATGCCGCTAAAGAAGCTGCTGGCGAGGCTGTAGACGCTGCGAAGGATGCAGCCAACGAAGCTGCCAATGCCGCTGGTGACGCTGTTGATGCTGCTAAAGAAACTGCCAATGATGCCGCTGATGCTGCGAAAGAAGTAGCAAAGGATGCTGAAGAAGCAGCCAAAGAAGTTAAAGATGATGCCAAGAAGGCAATGGATAAACTAAAGGACAACAACTAGTCTTTTGTAAATTCCTTACAACGTTTTATAAAGCCTTTGACCGAAATGTCAAGGGCTTTTTTTTGCGCTACTGCCTTTGATGTTCTATCTTTAATACATAACGATCCCCCGACTTATTCGAAGATTGAGCAGAATACCATAATCCATGTTTAGATCTTTGATTTTTTACATACTAGGCCTTTGTTGCGTAGGCATTCTCAGTGCCAACGCTCAGGAAGAAGATAAGTCTACCTCGTCTTTGGTAGCAACTATTGTGGAAGAAAGACCTTCAGCAGTAGAAGAATTACGCAGGAAGACGTACAAAATTCGCAATGATTCTTTGGCCATCACACAACTCATTTCAAAGAGTAATCTAGCCAATTACCAATTGGGGAAGGCATACGGCTACAATATGATGGGCGTATACCTGCGAGATCGCTCCAACTACAGTGAAGCCATTGAGTATCACAATCGCAGTATCACACTGGCTCAGGAAATCAACAGCGTAGAATTGAGCGTTAATGCTTCCAACATGCTGGGTGTGGTATACCGTCGTATCGATCAAGTTCGTTCCGCATTAGACTATCACCAACAAGCACTGACGATGGCCGAAGCCGTCCAAAAGAAATCAGATTTTATGGTGAAAAACATTGCGATTTCTTTAAACAGCATGGGCAATGTGTACTTGACTTTGCGGCAATACGACCTAGCCGAAGAGCAATTTCAGCAAGCTATTAGCTACGAAGAACGATTGGGCAGTAAACTTGGGTTGGCTATCAATTATGCCAATCTTGGGATTGCTCAGGAAGAACGTGGACTACTAGACTACGCCTTGACAAACTACCAAAAGTCATTATCCTATAACGAAGAAATCGATTCAGACTTAGGTAGAATGATCTGCCACAATCAAATTGGTCAAGTATACCTCAAACAAGGAAAGATACGAGAAGGGTATGCCTTAATCGAACCTACCTTGGCTGTGGCGGAGCAAATAGGCGATGATTTTTACATATCCATGGCCAACATCAACGCAGGTTGGGCCTTAACCGAATTGGGCCATTTAGATCAAGCAGAGAGTTTGCTTCGCAAAGGATTGGATGTTTCCAAACAAAAGAAGTTACAAGGTGCTATTGCGGAATCGTACAACCGGTTGGCTATTTTGAAAGAAAAGCAAGGAAACTACCGTCAAGCCTTGTTTTACCAGCGACTTTCACAGCAGGAAGAAGAGCAAATATTAAACGAAACCAACCAGCAATACATGTCGGATCTATTTGTGAAATACGATACCGAAAAAAAGGCCAACAAGATAAAACTGCTGGAAAAAGAGAATGAAATTGTCAATATTCAATTAGATCAGAGTAATAAGAATTTACTTTTCGCGGGCATATTACTGGCCTTGGTGTTAATTTCAGGTTTGCTCTTATTTACATTCTTCCGCTTGAAGAATGAAAAGAAAATGCTGCAAGCCGAGCAAAAGCTACTGCGCTCACAGATGAATCCGCACTTCATCTTCAATTCATTGCTTTCCATCAAACTGTACATGCTGAACAACGACATACAAAGTGCAGTAGAATATCTCAATCAATTCTCTAAGTTGATCCGCACGATCTTATCCAACTCACTGGAAAAGGAAATCAGCCTCGCGGAAGAGTTGGAAACCATGCGGCTGTATGTCAATATTGAGAATATGCGCTTTTTCAACGAAATTGACTACAATGTAGACATCGATCCTTCCATAGATCTGGAAGCCATTCAAATACCCTCGCTTACCTTGCAACCATTTATTGAAAATGCTATTTGGCACGGTTTGCTGGCCAAAGAAGGCTCTAAATCGCTGAGCTTAAATGTTCGTCGCAAAGGCTATGAATTCATTGAAATTGAGATTATCGACAATGGCATTGGCAGGAAAAAGACCATGGAAATCGAAAGCGAAAAACACAATACGCAAAAGAAATCTATCGGATTAAAGATCACTCGACAGCGTCTAGAGAATTTCTCCCGCAACTTCGTCAATATGCACAGTTTGAATATTATTGACCTCTACGACGACCATAAAAATCCGTTGGGTACCAAAGTGCTGTTGAGCCTTCCCGTAAAATAGTCCACCACTTTTTCGTACATTCAGCAGTACAGAATTTCGCGATGGCAAAAAAACGAAAACTACCTTCTAAAAAGAGAAAACAAAGACAAGCACAGTACATTGGAAAAGCGCCTGGCACCATGGTTTATGTGGGCGACAAACAAGGGATGGAGACCACCTTTGAAGTGTTTGACTTTAATCCGAACAACTGTGTAAAACTGGATACTGATAACGTCAATGAGGTAGTCAGCTATGCCAAGAATGGCAACATCACGTGGATCAATGTAAACGGTTTAAACCGGATAGACGACATCAAAACCTTGGGAAACGATTATGGGATTCACCCCCTAATCTTGGAAGATATCGTAAATACCGAACAACGACCTAAAATCGACGAGTATGAGCATTACCTCTTTGTGGTTTCTAAAATGCTCTATTTCGATGAACAGGAAAACCTAATCTATGAGCACCTTTCAACGGTCATCGGTAACGACTTTGTTATTACTTTTCAAGAATCCGAAAAAGATGTTTTTGAACCCGTCCGAGAGCGTTTACAAAATCATGAAACGCGCGTTCGCAAGTCTGGAGCCGACTATTTGGGCTACATCTTGCTTGATAATGTGGTAGACAATTACCTTTTTGTGATTGAATCGATGGCCGAACGCATTGAGGCTATCGAGGACGAACTGTTCTTAGAAAGTCCACGCGAGACCATTACCAAAGACATTCAATTGTTGAAACACGACATATTAAAAATTCGGCGTAATGTACTACCTGTTCGGGAAGTGATCGCCCGTATTGTAAAGTCAGAATCTGATTTGATCAACGAGAAGACACGCGACTACTACCGCGACCTGAATGACCACATCATTCATATTGCCGAAAATATTGATGTGTACCGTGAAATGGTTTGGGGTTTGATGGAAATGTACATGACCACCATTAGCAACAAGATGAATAGCATTATGAAGGTACTCACCATTATTGCAACCATTTTTATTCCTCTTACTTTTTTAGTGGGTGTTTATGGAATGAATTTCAAGCATATACCAGAACTGGAAAGTAGGTATGGGTACTTTATCTTGTGGGGAATTATGGTCGCCATTTTTTTGGCATTGATTCTGTACTTCCGAAGAAAAAAGTGGCTTTAAATCTAAAAATGAGAATTAGAAGATTTTAGTCATTTTTCGTCATTTTCGGCTCTTTTTTGATAAAAATTAGATGATTTTAGAGCAAAAATGATCTTTTTCATTCATTTTTACAAGATTCTAATTCATTCCAATACGTTAATTTCTTTAACATTTGAGATAATATCTTAACAGTTATTAACTAAATAGTTCTTAAATAGGGTTAAAGGCCGTTAAAGGACTTGACAAATATTTGTATGTACATATATTGTAGGTGTTGACATTTTGAAAAGCAGTATTTCTCCAAGCATGATTTCAAACGCTTCATACTGTGCTCAACAACACAATCAAACAAAGTTTAATCTCAAAAAAATTACAGCATGAACTATTTAAATATGAATGATGAAAAATTGTTACCAGTAGTGGTAGAACTGAATACCCTATTGGCCGATTATCATATGTACTATCAAAAACTCAGAAATTTTCACTGGAATATCTTAGGAAAGAATTTCTTCGATTTACACGAAAAATTTGAAGAACTCTACACGGATGCCAGATCCAAAATTGATGAAGTGGCTGAGCGTATTCTCACCTTAAAATACCATCCTATTAGCAAATTCAGCGATTACATTCAAATCTCGAAGATTGAAGAAGAGAGCCCGTTGATGACCGATAGAGAAATGGTAGCTGCTATTCTTGAAGATCATAAAATCTTGCTCACACAGATGCGCATCATCATTAAAAATGCCGAAAGCGCCGAAGATGAAGGTACCATTGATATGATGGGAGCTTACATCAGAGAAATGGAAAAAGTAAGCTGGATGCTATCCGCTTGGACCAAAGACACCAAGCAACAACTCAACAGTAGTATGGTGAAAGCCTCCTAAATAATCACCACAGTCCAACGCAAGAATAAATTTAAGACAACAAAAAAACTATGGAAACCGAAATAAAAGACTCCACTGAAATTGTAGTAGATAAACTCCAAGGCTGGTTAGACACTTTAGTGGCCAACCTGCCGAATTTAGCCATTGCCTTGGTCACGCTGACCGCTTCCTACTTTATTTCAAGATTGGTCTACAAAGGAACGCTAAAACTCACTATGAAGCGCATTAAACAAGCTTCAGTAGCTAAGCTAGTTGCACGTATTTCAGCAGTTGCCATCGTTTTGGCAGGATTGTTCTTAGCGTTGGGCGCCCTAAATCTGGGCAAGACACTTACTAGTTTGCTATCTGCTGCTGGTATCTCAGGTTTGGTTATAGGTTTAGCGCTGCAAGGTACACTATCCAACACCATTTCCGGGATTGTGCTTTCCTTCCGAAAGAATATACAATTAGGAAACTGGATTGAAACTAACGGTTTTGCGGGGGAAGTAGTAGACATCAATTTGAACTACTTCGTATTAAAGGAAGCGGATAATAATATTGTAGTGATGCCTAATAAAACCATTCTCGAAAATCCTTTCAAGAATTATTCGATGACTACTAAAATGCGCGTTTCACTTGAGTGTGGCGTAGGCTACGAGTCTGACCTTGAACAAGTAGAGCGCATTACCAAAAAAGTAGTTGGTGATCATTTTGATCAAGCATCCATAGGTAAAGAATTGGAATTCTACTACACTAGTTTTGGAGATAGTTCTATCAACTTCCTATGTCGCTTTTGGATTGAAGGAGAAAACGGACTAGCCAAACTCAAAGCCAAAAGCGTAGCGATTATGAAAGTTCGCAAGGCGTTTGCCGAGGAAGGTATTAATATCCCGTTCCCTATCAGAACCTTACAATTTGATAACCGATTAACCATCAAAAACCTGGAGAAGCTTCATACAGCCACCGCCAACTAGGAATACTATTAACTGAATTACGAATCTTTAAAAAATATCACATGAAAAAATATATCATATTCTTATTCGCCTTTGCATTAAGTATTACAGTATCAAATGCCCAAAAAAACGATGGGATTGCTGAAAAAACGAGTGTCAAAGTCGATCAAAAAGTAAAACGCAACACTCTTGCCATAGAACAAACAGATGTTACTTATCCGTTAATCTTAGAGCGGGAAGATCGCTATAAAGTAAATCAAGACCGTATACTTGCACAGCCCGAAATCACCAAAGTAATTATGGTGGATAAAGATCAAGATTTACTCTACGATCGCATGATCAAATTGAACTATGAAAAACCAAAGCACACTAGTTTAGAATTTGTATTGAAAGAAAATGGATTAACCATCAATAGTGACGATGCTGAAGTGAAGGTGAAGCAAATTCGAAAATCCACCTCAAATGTTCCTATCGATATTATTCAGGACGAAGGAAGTTACATTGTATCCTTCACAGATGGGCACAATGCTGAAATTCAAGTGGAAAATTACTGGATGTCCAAGTAATTTTAATTGGTTGGTTGATGAAACCTGGCTCGAAAGCCAGGTTTTTTTTATCGCTGACCTATTGAAGTGGGCAATTCGAATAGTTCCAACTCAAAATAGGGCGTGGCTGCGAGCAAGTGATCAAAAATGTCTGCCATAATGTATTCGTAATTCTGCCAGCGCTTATCTGCGCTGAACACATATACCTCTAATGGAATACCTTGAGGTGTGGGCGACAATTGTCGGGTCATCAGGGTCATGTTCTTATTCACCGCGGGGTGTTGTGTCAAATAAGTTTCAATATACTTCCTAAAAACCCCGAGGTTCGTCAAATTTCTTCCATTCAGCAACAGCGATTTATCAATAGCTCTTTCTTCGTTGAAGTTGTTAATCTTTTGTTGACGATCATTGAGATAAGGCGCAACAAGGGAAATATGTTTCAGCCGCTCTACATCGTCTTCCTCCAGAAACTTGATACTTTGCTGACGTATAATCAGCGCTCTTTTGATGCGCCTTCCACCAGATTCTTGCATGCCACGCCAGTTCTGAAAACTATCCGAGATCAGCGCATAGGTGGGAATGGTCGTAATGGTTTTATCAAAGTTTTGGACTTTCACCGTAGCCAAGTTGATCTCAATGACATCACCATCTGCTCCATACTTTTGAAAGGTAATCCAATCGCCAATACGCACCATATCATTGATACTTATCTGAATGCTGGCAACAAAGCCTAGAATGGTATCCTTAAAAATCAGCAGCGTAATGGCAGAAGCAGCACCCAAGCCTGTGAAAAATTTCCAAAAAGAAACCTCGGTGATGATGGCAAGTACCGTCAATATGCCAGTTACCCACGCGAACATCATAAAGACTTGTATGTAGCTATTTAGGGGTTTGTCTTTAAATCTTGGTAAAGTTCTTAAATGATCACTTAGGGTTAGGAAAAAACGTCTGAGGATTCTCAAAATCACCACGATCCACAGAATGTAAACTACTTTCAGTGCAATGCGCTCAGCATATGGGAAGTCGTAAAAAACAAAAGGAGCCAATTCTAGGGCCAACAGGAGCGGAAGGACATGTGCTAAAGCCCTCGGCAGGCGATTTGAAACCATGTAGTTGTCAAAATTCGTCTTGGTTCTTCGCGCCAATCGAATGGAGAGT
>CAWUKP010000060.1:0-10614 GCA_963922975.1 uncultured Spongiivirga sp.
TGAGAAGGAAGTAGAACTCTTCACCTGGGAAAAATTAGATTTTGTTCCACAGATTAAAGAGGCTTTCTCATTGTAAGAGAAATTTTTTAAGGAAATCATAAAAATCTACTAAAATGGTAGATTAATAGCATGAAGGTTTGGAAAATTCAAAATTTATTCTCAACCTTTGTATCACTAAAGTTCTAGCAGCTTATTGAATTGTTATCAAGAAAGGTGGAGGGAATAGACCCTGTGAAACCTTAGCAACCCTTTGTTCTTGTGCAAAGAAGGTGCTAATTTCTACCGCTTCAGCGGAGAGATGACATGCGAAAGTTTTCTTTTCGACTTTCTATTTCATTCATTTTTCTTGTTACGACAATCATCAGCACTGCTGAAAAATAATTTTTGTCAAACATCGAAAACAACAAGAAAATGAGTACTTCAAAATTTGCAACCAAAGCCTTGCACGCAGGGCACGACGTTCATCAACACGGTGGAACCCGAGCAGTTCCAATTTATCAGTCAACGTCCTATGTCTTTGACAACGCGGACCATGCAGCCAATTTGTTCAACCTCTCAGAAACGGGCTACATCTATACCCGTATCAACAATCCAACCAACGACATTCTGGAGCAACGCTTAGCGGCCTTGGAAGGCGGTATTGCAGCGGTTGCCACTTCCTCAGGAACGGCAGCCATTTCAACCGCCCTGCTCGTTTTGCTCAAAGCTGGAGATCACATTGTAGCCTCCAACAGCCTCTATGGCGGAACATATAATTTGCTCAATGTGACACTACCGCGATTGGGCATTACTACCACCTTCGTAGATCCAAGCGACCCATCCAACTTCCAGAAGGCAACCCAAGAGAACACCCGAGCGTTTTTTATTGAGTCTTTGGGCAACCCAAAGCTGGATGTATTAGACATCGCTGCTATCGCGAAGGAAGCACAAGCATTCAAAGTTCCTTTGATTGTAGACAATACCGTGGCCACGCCTTATTTGTTGAATCCCATCGAGCATGGAGCGAATATCGTCATCCATTCCCTAACAAAATACATCAACGGCAACGGAACGGCTTTAGGCGGTGCCATCATCGACGCAGGCACTTTTGACTGGAGTAATGGTAAATTTCCAGAATTCACAGAACCGTCTCCTGGCTATCACGGTCTGGTGTATCACGAAGCACTGGCTGAAGCTGCCTTTATTGCGAAAGTGCGAATTGAAGGCTTGCGAGACCATGGTGCGGCACTAAGTCCGTTCAATGCCTTTCAAATTCTACAAGGTTTGGAAACTCTAGAGCTCCGTATTCAAAAACATAGTGAAAATGCCCTCGCGCTCGCCCTATGGTTAGAAGAACAGCCTGAGGTAGCTTGGGTGAACTACCCAGGACTTCAAAGTAGTGCCTATCACCAGCTGGCATCTAAATATTTGCCTGATGGACAAAGCGGAATTGTCACCTTTGGAGTGAAAGGAGGCTTCGACTCGGCAAAAACCATAGCGAACGAAACAAAAACCTTTTCACTACTGGCCAACATTGGCGATACCAAATCCTTAATTATCCATCCCGCTAGTACAACGCATCAGCAATTGACCAAGGAACAACAGGAGAGCACTGGGGTCACTGAAGACTTGGTAAGACTGTCAGTTGGCTTAGAAGCTATCGAAGATTTGAAGGAAGATTTAAAGCAAGCTTTTGCCAAAATCGACAAGCGCGTATTAGCATAATTTCAAACATAAGGCGACCGTCAACCTGATTGATGGTTGCCTCACAAAAAAAGCTATGAGTAAAAAACAATTGCATACTATTGAAATTAAGGGCTTTCGAACCGCTACGGGCGCCCATTTCGAACGCATTCCGCTGAGTTATGAGCTTTACGGTAGAACATTACATACGGCGCCCATTGTGCTGGTGAATCATGCCTTGACAGGTAATTCAACCGTAGCAGGAGACCAAGGCTGGTGGAACGGTTTGATCGGAGAGCATAAACTAATCGACACCTCGAGGTATACGGTGCTGGCCTTTAATATTCCAGGGAACGGATATGACGGATTTCAAATTGAAAACTACAAGGATTTTGTGGCTCGCGATGTTGCTCAGCTGTTTTCAGAAGGCTTAAAAGCACTGAGCATAACATCTTTGTTTGCTGCTATCGGAGGATCGGTAGGAGGTGGTATTGCTTGGGAGTTAGCAGCGCTGCGACCAAAGTTGATTCAAAATTTGATTCCTATTGCCTCCGACTGGAAATCTACCGATTGGCTCATGGCGAATTGCCTTGTGCAAGACCTCATTCTCAATAATTCAAACAACCCCGTGCACGATGCCCGTGTTCATGCCATGTTGTGTTATCGAACTCCAGAGTCTTTCAAAGAACGTTTCCAACGATCTGTCAACGAGACCTTGGGTATTTTTAATGTAGAAAGCTGGCTGTTGCACCATGGGAAGAAGCTTCAAAGCAGATTTCAGCTATCCTCGTACAAACTTCTGAATCGCCTGCTCAGTACGATAGACATCTCGAAAAATAGAGGTTCATTTATAGAGGTGGCCTCTCAAATTCAGTCCAACATTTATATCGTTGCTGTCGATTCGGATGTCTTCTTTACAGCCCGGGAAAACTGGGAAACTTTTTCTCAATTATCGATGGTGAAAGACAATGTTTTTTACAAGGAAATCAAATCCATTGATGGTCATGATGCTTTTCTGATAGAAGGTGAGCAATTAACCACCCTTCTCGGAGAAGTTTTTCAAAGCTCAGCAACGCCCACCCTAAAAAAGTGCATATGAGTTTGAATACAAAGAAGATTCACCTGGTTCTTTTTGGGATTGGCAATGTAGGCGGTACGCTGCTTAAACAGATCGAGCTTGCTCAAAAGAGTTTGAAACAACAAGGCATCGACCTGCATATTCCGGTGATTGCCAATTCGCAGACTGCATTTTTCTCTGTAAACGATGGTGATGGAGAAAGCGAGCAGCAATACAAGTGTTTTGGTTTTCAAGCATTCATGGACGAGATTTTTCTACTGAACCGAACGCATCTGTTTGAACATGTAATCGCCGTAGATGCGACGGCCAGTCAAGAATTGACCGAATACTATCCGAAACTCATTCAGGAAGGATTTCACATCGTTTCTGCCAACAAGATTGCCAATGCACAACCCTTCCATTGGTATGAAGAATTGCGGAAGCAGTTGCAACAATACCAGCGCTTTTTTTTGTATGAGACCAATGTGGGTGCCGCACTACCTGTTGTGGAAACTGTTAAAAGTCTACACGATTCTGGTGAATCGATTCAGAAGATCCGCGGGGTGTTTTCAGGATCTCTCAGCTATATTTTCAATCGATTTTCAGAAGAAGATGAACCCTTCTCCAAGGTGCTTCAAGAAGCCTCCGAAAAAGGATTGACGGAACCCGATGCCCGCGAAGATTTGCAAGGCTACGATGTAGCTCGAAAGCTACTCATCTTGGGCCGTGAGCTAGGCCTGCGACATAACCTGGAAGATGTCCAAGTAAACTCTTTACTGCCCAGTAACCTCAATGGGACTAACACACTTCATGAATTTCACGAACGCCTTAGAGAATTGGATACTGTTTTTCAGAAACGAAAAAAAGCACTCCCCAAAGATCATGTGCTTCGCTATGTAGGAGAACTATCGGTGGTGGAAGAGCGCCTCGACGTCAAGCTCATTACGACGCCGAAGGATACGCCTTTAGGTCAATTGAAAGGTGCCGATGCAATCGTTGAAATACACTCAGCATCTTATGGCGAACAACCCTTGGTCATTCAAGGTGCTGGCGCAGGAAAGGAGGTAACGGCAAGAGGGCTGTTCGCAGATATCCTTAAATTAGCAGCCAAACTCTAGCTGAAAAGATGAAGGTATTCTTAGAACGTAAGGACGGTGAATTTCACTTTGAAACACGCAATGATCGCGGACATATTGTGTACATAGACCACAAAGAAAAAGGTGCTGAAGCAGAAGGGCCAAGTCCGATGGAATTATTGCTCATGGGCGTGGCAGGGTGTAATGCTATCGACATCGTTTCCATTCTCAAAAAACAACGTCAGGAGATTACATCCTACCGAACGGAAGTGCTGGGAGAGCGTCAGGAGGTCGATGGTGCCAAACCCTTCAAAGATATTTTTGTCACTGTTTGGCTTGAGGGAGAAATTATTCCAGAAAAGGCCAAACGCGCAGCGGGCCTTTCATTTGAAAAATATTGTTCTGTTTCCAAAACCTTAGAACCCACGGCCACCATTCACTACAAGGTGGTACTTAACGGACAAGAAATTTAAGAACGCCAAATTATTCCTCGATGAGAGCTCTTTAATTCGAAAAATGATGCTATATTCGCCATTAATCTAGTAATCCTATAGACTAATAGAAATATGACGCTAGCGCATGTGCAGAACAACCTCAATCTCTGGAACTCATTCTTGAGAGAGGCCACCCCTGAAGAAATTATTACTTGGGCACTAGATTTGGCAAAAAGACCCATGTTGAGCACCAGTTTTGGAAACCATTCGGCTTCGCTGGTTCATGCCTGCGCTCATCAAAAACCAGATATTTTAACGGTATGGTGCGATACAGGCTACAACACGCCTCAAACGTATCGCTTCGCCCGTCAGTTGATACAAAAGTATCAATTGAATATGGCCATCTATACACCAAAACAAACTACGGCCTATCGCGATGCCATCATGGGTATTCCTTCTATCGAAGATCCAGCGCACGAAGTGTTCACTGAGCAAGTAAAACTAGAACCCTTCCGCAGGGCTCTTGCCGAGATTCAACCTGATGTTTGGTTTACCAATATTCGCGAATCACAAACCCAATTTCGCGCTGGGCAAGATATTTTGAGCATTTCCAAAGAGGGAATTCTGAAAGTAAGTCCCTTCTATTACTGGTCTGACAGTAAGTTGGCTACCTATTTGACTGTACACGAGCTACCCAACGAATCACGTTACTTCGACCCCACAAAAGCACTCGATTCTCGAGAGTGCGGCCTGCATCTTAAGCTCTAGCAAGCAAGAAAATGCTTGAAGGTTTGCAAAAACCGCTCTAGTGTCTATATTTGTGATAGTTCATTGTTTAATTTGGTTATCAAGAAAGGCCTAGGGAATAGACCCGTGAAAGCCTTAGCAACCCTCGAGCTCGAGAAGGTGCTACGTTCTACCGCAAAGCGGACAGATAACAGCTAGGTGTCACACACCTGTCTCCCTTTCTTTTTTGAAAACCGTTAGGACTTTGTGCGTTACCACTCGCGTGGTCGGGCTATCCGCTGTATCTCTGAGTTCCTCAGAGGATGCCGCTGCTATCCCTAACGCCTTAAAACGGTATAATGTCAACAAAAACGATACATCAAGAACTCGAACAACGCATATTGGTGCTAGACGGCGCCATGGGCACGATGTTGCAACGCTATCAGTTCACTGAGGAAGATTTTCGTGGCGAGCGTTTCAAAGATTGGTCCATGCCCCTGCAAGGAAACAACGATCTCTTGTCGCTCACCCAACCTCAGGCCATCGCTGAAGTACATCGAAAGTACTTAGAGGCAGGTGCTGACATCGTCGAGACCAATACCTTCTCTTCCACCTCCATTGGTATGGCAGATTACAGTATGGAAGCACTCGTCTACGAACTGAATTATGAAGCTGCCAAAATTGCTAAAGAGGTTTCTAAGGAATATACCGAGAAAGACCCATCAAAGCCGCGTTTCGTAGCAGGATCTATAGGTCCAACGAATAAAACCGCCAGCATGTCGGCCGATGTGAGTAATCCAGGGCATCGGGCGGTTACCTTCAACGAACTACGAGAAGCCTATCGCGAACAGGTTATCGGACTTATGGATGGTGGAGTCGATGTGCTGCTGGTAGAAACCGTTTTTGACACTTTGAATGCCAAAGCGGCGCTTTTTGCCATCGAAGAAATCAAAGAAGAACGTCAATCAGACATTCCTGTGATGGTTAGCGGCACTATTACGGATGCCTCTGGCCGAACCCTTTCAGGGCAAACAGTAGAAGCTTTTCTGATTTCCGTTTCGCACATTCCGTTGCTAAGCGTAGGATTCAATTGTGCCTTAGGTGCAGATCAATTAAAACCCTATCTGCAACGCTTGTCGATGAAGACTGATCGTTTTACTTCGGCACACCCTAACGCTGGATTACCCAATGCTTTTGGCGCTTATGATCAAACTCCTGAAGAAATGCAGCAATTGATTGAAAGCTATTTAAAAGACGGGCTTGTCAATATTATCGGAGGCTGCTGTGGCACCACTCCTGAACACATTCGGTTGATCGCTAAAGCAGCAGCAACCTACAACCCACGAAAACTAACAATTAACAATGAGTTTTAAATATTTCCTTTTTCGTCAGTGTACTATTTGCAAATCCGTTAAAAATTTTTGAAGCCTTGGAGAAAATTTAGGATTTCAAATAAGGTTTTCAAAACAGCAAAGCAGTTTTGAAAAACACCTTCGAAAAAGTGCCCTTTCTTTGATTCGTTTCTTTGGGCATGCAAAGAAATGAATAGATAAAAAAGACATGAAACAACAAACAAAATATCTAACATTAAGTGGTCTTGAGCCTTTGGTGGTCACCCCAGAAAGTAATTTCATCAATGTGGGAGAGCGCACCAACGTGACCGGATCACGAAAGTTTCTACGGTTGATTCAGGAAGGGCAGTACGAAGAAGCTTTAGAGGTGGCTCGGCATCAGGTAGAAGGCGGTGCACAGATCATTGATGTGAATATGGATGAAGGCATGATCGATGGCGTCAACGCCATGACCACCTTTTTAAACTTGATTGCGGCAGAACCTGATATTGCCAGAGTGCCCATCATGATCGATTCCTCTAAATGGGAGATCATAGAAGCAGGTTTGCAGGTGGTTCAGGGCAAAGGAGTGGTCAATTCGATCAGTTTGAAAGAAGGTGAAGAAGAATTTATCAAACAATCCAAATTGATCAAACGCTATGGTGCTGCAGTGATTGTGATGGCTTTCGACGAGCAGGGGCAAGCTGATAACTACGAACGTCGGGTTGAGATCTGCAAGCGATCCTATACTATTTTGATTGAGCAGGTTGGTTTTCCTCCCCAAGACATCATCTTTGATCCCAATATTTTTCCTGTGGCTACAGGTATGGAGGAACACCGCAACAATGCAGTCGATTTCTTCCGAGCCACCCAATGGATACGACAAAACTTACCGAACGCCCATGTTTCTGGGGGCGTAAGCAACGTTTCCTTTTCGTTTCGAGGAAATAATACCGTCCGCGAAGCCATGCATGCTGCCTTCTTGTATCATGCTATTCAGCATGGGATGACCATGGGCATCGTGAATCCTGCCTTGCTGGAAGTCTATGACGAAATCCCGAAAGACTTGTTGGAACATGTGGAAGATGTGTTACTCAATAGGCGAGCGGATGCCACGGAACGTTTGTTAGCCTTTGCTGAAACCGTCAAAGGACAAGGAAAAGCCATACAAGAATTACAAGCCGCTTGGCGAGAAGAACCCTTGCAGGAACGAATTACCCATGCGCTAGTCAAAGGGATTGATGAATTTATCGAAAAAGACGTAGAAGAAGCACGCCAGTCGGTAAATAAGCCTTTAGAAGTCATCGAAGGACATTTAATGCGAGGGATGAATGTGGTGGGGGATTTATTCGGTAGCGGCAAGATGTTTTTGCCTCAAGTCGTGAAATCGGCCCGTGTGATGAAAAAAGCAGTGGCCTATCTCAATCCATTCATCGAGGCTGAAAAGGAGAACGCCTCCAATAGTTTGGGTAAAATCTTATTGGCCACGGTTAAAGGAGATGTTCATGATATCGGAAAGAATATTGTTGGTGTAGTATTGGGCTGTAATAATTATGAGATCATCGACCTCGGTGTGATGGTTCCTCCTGAAAAAATTATTCAGACCGCTATTGAAGAACAGGTAGATGTAATCGGACTTAGCGGATTGATTACCCCTTCGCTTGATGAAATGGTTCATCTGGCCAAAGAAATGCAAAAACAAAATCTGAACATTCCTTTATTGATTGGCGGTGCCACAACGTCGAGAGCACATACGGCGGTAAAAATTGCGCCTTCCTACGATCAAGGGGTGGTGCATGTGAATGATGCCTCCCGTGCTGTGACGGTGGTGGGAAAATTGCTTCAAAACAATCGAGAAGCATTCAAAAAGCAACTGCGTGAGGAATATGAATCGTTCCGCGAACAATTCCTAAATCGCACTAAAAAGAAGGAATACCTAAGCCTAGAAGAAGCCAGAGCGAATAGGTTTCAATTAGCTTGGAACGACTTTCAACCTTATAAACCAAATCAATTGGGCGTTCAGGTATTGAACGATTTTGATCTGAAAACCTTAGAAGCCTATATCGATTGGACGCCTTTTTTCCGCTCTTGGGACCTACATGGAAAGTTTCCTGAAATATTGCAGGATACCGTTGTTGGAGAACAAGCTTCCAGTCTGTATGCAGATGCGCAAGTGTTGTTGAAAAAGGTGTTTGCCGAAAAGTTACTTACGGGAAAAGCGGTCTTTGGTCTCTTTGAAGCGAATACGGTCAACGTTGATGATATCGAAGTGAACTGTCTATCTGATGAAGCAACATCTCAAGAACAAACAAAGCACTTCCTTACCCTGCGTCAGCAGTTAAAAAAACGAGTAGGAGTGCCCAACTTTGCTTTAGCCGATTTTTTGGCACCAAAAGAAACAGGGAAACAAGATTACATGGGTTGTTTCTGCGTAAGCGCAGGCTTTGGTACGCAAGAATTAGCCGCAAAGTTTGAAGCCGAGCACGACGACTATAATGCGATCATGATTAAAGCCCTCGCGGATCGTTTGGCGGAGGCTTTTGCAGAATATGTGCACGAAAGAGTGCGTAAAGAATATTGGGGCTATGCCGCGGAAGAGAATTTAAGCAATGATCAGCTGATAAAAGAAACGTACAAAGGCATTCGACCCGCTCCTGGCTATCCCGCCTGTCCGGATCATTTGGAGAAAAAAACCATCTGGCAGTTGTTGCAGGTAGAGGAGCGAATAGGCGTTTCACTCACTGAAAACCTAGCTATGTGGCCCGCTGCTTCCGTATCTGGATATTATTTTGGACATCCACAGGCAAAATATTTCGGTTTGGGAAAGATCAAAGCTGATCAACTCGAAGATTATGCACGAAGACGAGGAATAACCGTTAGCGAGGCTCAAAAGTGGCTCGCCCCCAATTTGGTTGATGGTTGATTGGATTTAGTTGAATGATTATTGAAGTAAATTGATGGAATATACAGAATTAGATGTTTGGAAGGAGTCTAGAGAATTGGTCAAAGCAGTATATTAGCTAACCAAGTATTTTCCCAAGGAGGAGGCATTTGGTCTTACAAATCAGATTCGACGAAGTAGTGTATCGATCCCTTCAAATATTGCAGAAGGTTGTGGGCGAAGAAGCACTTCTAATACATTGAGATTTCTTTACATAGCAAGAGGCTCACTCTATGAACTGGAAACACAAATGCTTTTGGCATACGATTTAGATTTCATTTCAGAACATGTCTTTGTAACTTCATTAAACCAAATTAAGATCTGTAAAAAACTGCTGAACGGCTTTATAAATTATTACGTAAATAAGAAGTAAGAAATTAGTTTATGTCAAAATTCACCCGCCAACATTAAACCATCAACGATCAACCTCATATTCGCAAATGAAAGTCACCGACCATATCAAAGAGGCCCAAGGCAACACCTTGTTTTCTTTTGAAATCATTCCCCCGAAAAAGGGAAGGAGCATTCAAGAACTCTACGACAACATCGATCCGTTGATGGAATTCAAACCCCCATTCATCGATGTGACGACGTCTAGAGAAGAGTTTATTTATATTGACAGAGACGGGTTGCTGGATAAAAAACTAACCCGTATGCGGCCCGGCACCTTGGGTATCTGCGCTTCCATCAAACACAAATACGACGTAGATACGGTGCCGCATGTATTGTGCGGCGGTTTCACCAAAGAAGAAACCGAGTATTTACTGGTCGATTGTCAATATCTGGGGATCGACAATGTGATGGCCTTACGGGGAGATGCTATGAAAGAGCAGAAGTTTTTTGAACCCACGAACGGAGGACATCTTTATGCAAAAGATTTGGTGGATCAAATTCAAAGCATGAATTGTGGGAACTTTTTGCACGAAGTGGTGGAAACCGATAATTGTTCAGATTTCTGTATCGGTGTTGCAGGCTATCCAGAAAAACATGTGGAAGCACCTTCACTGGCTTCCGATTTAAAACGCTTGAAGGAAAAAGTAGACGCTGGAGCCGATTATGTGGTGACTCAGATGTTCTTCGACAATCAAAAATACTTCGACTTTTGTGCCTTAGCGAAAGAGCACGGCATTGATGTTCCGATCATTCCGGGTATCAAACCTCTGGCCATTAAAAAACACTTGCAGCTACTACCTCAAGTCTTTAAAATAGATATTCCAGAGGAATTGGTCACCGCTGTGGAAGCATGTAATGATAACAAAGCAGTACGCCAGGTGGGCATCGAGTGGGCCATTGCGCAATCGCGCGAATTGATGGCCGCGGGTGCTCCAGTACTGCATTTTTATTCAATGGGCAAATCCAGTAATATCAAAGCCATTGCCGAAGCTAT
>CAWUKP010000061.1:0-10587 GCA_963922975.1 uncultured Spongiivirga sp.
GTTGACCAACGATATTCCAAACGTTAGTGAGGAAGCCACGAAGGATCTTGACGAAAACGGAATGATCCGCGTAGGTGCCGAGGTGAAGCCTGGCGATATTTTGATCGGTAAGATCACGCCAAAAGGTGAATCTGATCCAACACCAGAAGAAAAACTGTTGCGCGCCATCTTTGGTGATAAGGCAGGGGATGTGAAAGACGCTTCCTTGAAAGCTTCTCCATCGCTCAACGGTGTGGTGATTGATAAGAAACTCTTTGCCCGTGCTATCAAAGACAAGCGTCGCAGAGCGAAGGACAAAGAAGAAACGGCTGCGCTAGAAGCAGAGTACACTTCTAAGTTCCAAGAGTTGAAGGATGTTTTGGTAGAGAAGCTATTCACCATCGTGAATGGAAAAACCTGTCAAGGTGTATTCAATGATTTAGGTGAAGAAGTACTTCCAAAAGGAAAGAAGTTTACCTTGAAAATGCTAAGCGCGGTGGATGATTTCACCCACTTGGTAGAAGGTACTTGGACTACTGATAAGAAGATCAATAAAATGGTCTCTGATCTGTTGCACAACTACAAGATCAAGGAAAATGACCTTCAAGGTGCCTTGCGTAGAGATAAATTCACCATCTCTGTGGGTGATGAACTTCCTGCAGGTATCATCAAATTGGCCAAAGTCTACATCGCCAAGAAGCGCAAGCTGAAAGTAGGTGATAAGATGGCAGGTCGTCACGGTAACAAAGGTATCGTTGCGCGAATTGTACGCGAAGAGGATATGCCATTCCTTGAGGATGGAACACCAGTAGATATCGTGCTAAACCCACTTGGGGTACCTTCACGTATGAACATTGGTCAGATCTATGAAACTGTGTTAGGTTGGGCAGGTCTGAAGCTTGGTCAAAAGTTTGCCACGCCTATCTTCGACGGTGCATCGCTGGATGAGATCAACAAGCTTACGGACGATGCAGGTATTCCACGATTCGGACATACCTATCTATTCGACGGTGGTACAGGAAAACGTTTCGATCAACCAGCAACTGTTGGGGTGATCTACATGTTGAAACTGGGCCACATGGTAGACGACAAGATGCACGCACGTTCTATCGGACCGTACTCTCTGATCACACAACAACCATTGGGTGGTAAAGCTCAATTTGGTGGTCAGCGTTTCGGAGAGATGGAAGTATGGGCACTAGAAGCGTATGGAGCCTCTAGTACACTTCGCGAGATTTTGACTGTAAAGTCTGACGACGTGATTGGTCGTGCGAAGACGTATGAGTCTATCGTGAAAGGTGAGCCAATGCCAGAACCTGGAATTCCTGAATCATTCAATGTATTGATGCACGAATTGAAAGGATTAGGTCTAGATATCAGACTTGAAGAGTAATCAAGTTTTAGAAGCATTTACAAAGAAATAGTACCATTATATCATGGCTAGAAATAAAGACAAGAACACCGTAAAAAGATTCAACAAGATTGCAATCGGACTGGCTTCACCTGAAGCCATCCTTGCAGAGTCGCGTGGCGAAGTACTAAAGCCAGAGACCATCAACTATCGGACGCACAAACCCGAGCGTGACGGTCTTTTCTGTGAGCGCATCTTTGGTCCTGTAAAGGATTACGAATGTGCCTGTGGAAAGTACAAGCGTATTCGCTACAAAGGCATTGTTTGTGATCGATGCGGTGTAGAGGTTACTGAAAAGAAAGTACGTAGAGACCGCGTAGGACACATCAACTTGGTGGTTCCAGTAGCGCACATCTGGTACTTCCGTTCGTTGCCTAATAAAATTGGATACCTTCTTGGACTACCGTCTAAGAAGTTGGATATGATCATCTACTACGAACGTTATGTAGTGATCCAACCTGGTATTGCAAAGAACGCGGAAGGTGAGCCTTTGCAAAAAATGGATTTCTTGACCGAAGAGGAGTACTTGAACGTCATGGAAACGCTTCCTCAAGAAAACCAATACCTGGAAGATTCAGACCCTAACAAGTTCATCGCGAAGATGGGCGCCGAGTGTTTAATCGAACTATTGTCTCGTATTGACCTTGATTCATTATCATTTGAATTACGCCACAAAGCGAACAACGAAACTTCAAAGCAGCGTAAAACAGAAGCTTTAAAGCGTCTTCAAGTGGTTGAGGCTCTTCGTGAGGCCAATCAACGTGGCGAGAATCGTCCAGAGTGGATGATTATGAAAGTGGTGCCAGTAATTCCACCAGAATTACGTCCGCTAGTACCACTTGATGGAGGTCGTTTCGCAACTTCAGATTTGAATGATCTGTACCGTCGTGTGATCATCCGTAACAACCGTTTGAAGCGATTGGTGGAGATCAAAGCTCCTGAGGTAATCCTTCGTAACGAGAAGCGTATGCTTCAGGAAGCAGTAGACTCTTTGTTCGATAACACGAGAAAGTCTTCTGCGGTTAAAACGGATTCAAACAGACCACTTAAATCACTGTCAGACTCTCTCAAAGGAAAGCAAGGACGTTTCCGTCAGAACCTTTTGGGTAAACGTGTCGATTACTCTGCACGTTCGGTGATCGTTGTAGGTCCTGAATTGAAATTATACGAATGTGGTCTTCCTAAAAACATGGCGGCCGAGCTTTACAAACCTTTCGTGATCCGCAAGTTGATCGAAAGAGGAATTGTAAAGACCGTAAAGTCTGCCAAGAAGATCATTGATAGAAAAGAACCTGTTGTTTGGGATATTCTAGATAACGTGATCAAAGGACATCCTGTGCTCCTCAACCGTGCCCCCACATTGCACCGTTTGGGTATCCAGGCCTTCCAGCCTAAGCTGATTGAAGGAAAAGCAATCCAACTGCACCCGCTCGTGTGTACGGCTTTCAACGCCGACTTCGATGGCGACCAGATGGCGGTGCACCTTCCATTAGGCCCAGAAGCGATCTTGGAAGCACAGTTGTTGATGTTGGCTTCGCACAACATCCTGAATCCTGCTAACGGTTCGCCAATTACAGTACCTTCTCAGGATATGGTCTTGGGTCTGTATTATATGACCAAGCAGCGTAAAACGGACAAGCAGTTCACCGTGAAAGGTGAAGGCTTGACGTTCTATTCCCCAGAAGAAGTAACCATTGCCTACAATGAAGGGCAGGTAGACTTGAATGCCGGAATTAAAGTACGTACCAAAGACTTCAACGAAGAAGGCGAGTTGGTAAACCAAATCATCGAAACAACCGTAGGAAGAGTGTTGTTCAATGAAATGGTACCTGAACAAGCTGGATACGTAAACGAAGTATTGACCAAGAAATCATTGCGCGGTATCATCGGTAAGATCTTGAAAGCTACGGATGTACCAAGCACAGCAGAATTCTTGGATAGAATCAAAGACCTTGGATACAAATTTGCTTTCCAAGGCGGATTGTCGTTCAGTTTGGGGGATATTATTATTCCACAGGAAAAACATACTATGATCGACGAGGCCAATGGTCAAGTTGAAGGGATCACCATGAACTATAACATGGGATTGATCACAAACAATGAGCGTTACAATCAGGTCATTGATGTGTGGACTTCCACCAACGTGAAGCTTACAGATTTGGCCATGAAGCGAATCAGTAGCGACCAGCAAGGGTTTAACTCGGTATATATGATGCTAGACTCTGGAGCTCGTGGTTCGAAAGAACAGATTCGTCAGCTTACAGGTATGCGTGGGTTGATGGCCAAGCCTAAAAAATCGACTGCCGGTGGTGGTGAGATTATCGAAAACCCCATTCTTTCAAACTTTAAAGAAGGGCTTTCTATTCTTGAGTACTTTATCTCTACGCACGGTGCACGTAAAGGTCTTGCAGATACCGCTTTGAAAACGGCCGATGCAGGATACTTGACCCGTCGTTTGGTAGACGTTTCTCAAGACGTAATCATCAACATCGAAGACTGTGAAACGCTCAGAGGTATCGAAGTAGAGCCATTGAAGAAAAACGACGAGATCGTTGAGTCTTTGAGCGATCGTATTCTCGGACGTACTTCATTGAATGACATCTACGATCCGAAATCTGAGGAGTTGATTATTGCAGCTGGTGATTTGATCACTGAGGACATTGCTGATCGTATTGAGAAAACGGCTATTGACAAGGTAGAAGTGCGTTCTCCATTAACCTGTGAGGCCAAACGTGGTATCTGTGGCAAATGCTACGGACGCAACTTGGCAACTGGTAAAATGGTACAACGTGGTGAGGCCGTTGGGGTCGTCGCTGCACAGTCTATTGGTGAGCCAGGTACACAGCTTACACTACGTACCTTCCACGTGGGTGGTACTGCAGGTAATATTTCTGAGGTAAACAGTCTTCAGGCTACTCTAGAAGGGGTGCTGGAGATTGAAGATATCCGTACCGTAAAAGGAGAGGACAGCGAAGGAAATAAAGCAGATATCGTGATCTCCAGAACGGCTGAAGCAAAAATTGTAGACAGCAAGACTGGAAATACACTGAGCACCAATAACATTCCTTATGGTTCTACCATTTTCATGAAGAGTGGAGACAAAGTGAAGAAAGGTGACGTCATCTGTAAATGGGATCCTTATAATGGGGTAATCATCTCCGAATTCTCTGGTAAGATTGCCTACGAGAACATCGAGCAAGGGATGACCTATCAGGTAGAAATTGACGAACAAACAGGTTTCCAGGAGAAAGTAATCTCTGAATCGAGAAACAAGAAGTTAATTCCAACGCTTCTGATCCAAGATGCGAAAGGAAATACACTGCGTTCGTACAACCTGCCAGTAGGTGCACACTTGATCGTTGACGATGGCGATAAGATCAAAGAAGGAAAGATCTTGGTGAAGATTCCACGTAAATCTGCAAAAGCAGGGGATATTACAGGGGGTCTTCCACGAGTAACAGAGCTATTTGAAGCACGAAATCCTTCGAACCCAGCGGTTGTTTCTGAAATCGACGGTGTGGTTTCCTTCGGGAAAATCAAGCGTGGTAACCGTGAGATCATCGTAGAGTCAAAACTTGGCGAGATCAAGAAGTACTTAGTGAAGCTTTCTAACCAGATTCTGGTACAAGAAAACGACTTTGTACGAGCGGGGATGCCATTGTCTGACGGTTCGATCACTCCAGACGATATCTTGAATATCAAAGGCCCATCAGCAGTACAACAGTACTTGGTCAATGAAATCCAGGAAGTATACCGTCTGCAAGGGGTAAAGATCAACGATAAGCACTTTGAAGTAGTGGTTCGTCAAATGATGCGCAAAGTACAGATTCAAGATCCAGGAGATACCATCTTCTTGGAGAATCAATTGGTACACACCTACGATTTCATTGAGGAGAACGACGAAATCTTTGGAAAACGTGTCGTAGAAGATGCTGGTGAGTCAGAAAACCTGAAGGCCGGACAGATTATTACTTCACGAGAATTGAGAGACGAGAATTCTTTGTTGAAGCGTTCTGACAAACAATTGGTAGTAACGAGAGAGGCTGTTCCTGCAACCGCCAAACCGATACTCCAAGGTATTACCAGAGCGTCGCTACAAACGAAGTCCTTTATCTCTGCGGCTTCCTTCCAGGAAACTACAAAAGTATTGAACGAAGCTGCGGTTAGCGGTAAAGTAGATACTCTAGAAGGATTGAAGGAGAATGTGATTGTTGGACATAAGATTCCTGCTGGTACGGGGATGCGTGATTACGACAGCATCATCGTGGGAAGTAAGGAAGAATATGATGAGATCATGGCAAGCAAAGAAGAAGTTAACTTCTAAGCTAGTGCTCATAAATACAAAGACCCTCGAAACTATTTGTTTCGGGGGTTTTTTTATTGACAATTTCTGAATACTTTTAATGAAAATACAATCTAATGAGCGATTCCAAAAAAGGCCAAAACCCGCAAATGAATATTGAACTTGATGAAGCCATTGCGGATGGAACCTACGCCAATTTGGCCATCATAAACCACTCTGTATCTGAATTTGTGGTAGACTTTGTGAATATCATGCCAGGAAAACCCAAAGCAAAAGTGAAGTCAAGAATTATTCTGACACCACAACACGCCAAAAGATTTTTGAAAGCGCTTGCCGAAAATGTGCGCCGTTTTGAGGAGGCTCATGGCGAAATAAAAGAATACGATCAACCTACAATTCCGTTGAGTTTTGGGCCTGCCGGACAGGCTTAAAGTTGGATCAGCGTAAATAAAGCCCCTTTCATCTAGACCTCAACCTGCCATGCTACATTTTATATATTTTTGTTAAATAGCAACAGGCACGGCATGAACAAGGTCATACTCGGTTTTTTATTGTTTGCTTTTTTAGGGGCGAATGCACAAAAGGCTGCCCTCAATCGAGCGGAACGCCTCTACGATAAGCTTTCCTATGATCGCGCCAAGGAAATGTATAAAGAATCTGTTGAAAAAGGCATTGATTCTGCAGCGGTTTACGAGCATATTGCGAACTCCTACTACTTCAACAGTGATTTGATTGCCGCCGAACCGTGGTATCAAATTCTTGTGGAACGCTATCCCATCACGGATGCCGAGCATCTATTTCGCTATGCGCATACGCTGAAGGCGAAAAAACAATACGCGAAGGCTGACAGCATCATGCAGCGCTTTTTGGAAGCCAAACCAACAGACAGCCGGGCCATCGCTTTTGATGCCCAGCGTAACTATCTTTCTGATTTGAATTTACGCGCCAATCGTTTCACCATTAAGAATATCGGTATCAATACCAAATTCTCTGAATTCGGCCCCGCTTTCTATCAAGATGGAGTGGTGTTCGCTTCAGATCGATATAGACCTGCTGGAGCCAGAAATGTACACACCTGGTCTGGAGAGCCTTTTTTAGACCTGTATGGCGCGCTTATCAATAAAAAGGGCGGTTTGTATGATGCTGTAAACTTTTCCAACAAGGTCAATACGCGCTTTCACGAGTCAACGGCGGCTTTTTCTCCAGATGGTCAAACCATGTACTTCACGCGTAATAACTACACCAAAAAACTCAAACGTGATTCAGAGGGTATTGCACGATTGAAATTGTACCGAGCTACCAAGACGGAAAAGGGATGGGGCGATGTATATGAACTGCCGTTCAATAGTGACGAGTTTTCAATTGCACACCCTGCCGTAAGTCCAGACGGAACCAAGCTCTATTTTGTTTCAGATATGCCGGGAACTCTTGGGGCTTCAGACATATTTGTGGCCGATATTTTTTCTGACGGAACCTACTCTGGTCCTAGGAATTTAGGAAGCAATATCAATACTGAAGGGCGAGATTCCTTTCCGTATGTATCGCCCGACGGGCGCTTTTATTTTGCCTCGGATGGCCATGTTGGCTTTGGCGGATTGGATGTATTTTTGGGCGATTTAGAAGGTTCTCGACCGCCGTATAATCTGGGTATTCCAGTAAACAGTCCACAAGACGATTTCTCTTTCATCATCAATCCTGAAAACAAAAGAGGCTATTTATCGTCGAATCGTGTGGGTGGAAGGGGTCGTGACGACATTTATTTGATAGAGCAGGTGAAGCCATTGCTCATTGATTGTGATGGTTCGGTAAGTGGAATCACTAGAGATGCAGCAGATCGTCCGATCGAAGGCGTTCAAGTACGTCTTTTGGACAGCAAGAGCAACGAGATAGCAAGTGTACTCACCGGAGAAGACGGCTGGTACCGTTTTGATGTGCCCTGCGAGAATGAGGTATTTATTGTGGCTGGGGAGAAAGAAGACTACAAAAGTGCCGAAGTGGTGGCACGCGTAGAGGCCAATAATGCCGTGGTGACCCAAGATCTTACCCTGGCGAGATTTACCTTCGAAATTGGAACCGATCTAAAAGAAGAATTGGGTATTGAACAGATTTACTTTGACACGGGCCGCGACGAAATTCGTCCTGACGCTGCGGTGGAACTTGATAAATTGGTTTCTTACTTATTAGAATACCCGTCTGTGAAAATCGACGTACGTTCGCACACAGATAGTCGTGGAGGTACCAAATCAAACAAACGCCTGTCCGATAGGCGCGCGAACTCTACAGTAGCTTATATTATCAGTCGTGGGGTGGCTCCCGAACGAGTCTCAGGTAGCGGCTACGGTGAATCTCAACTCATCAATGATTGCAACGACTTCAAAAGATGTTCAGAAGAGGAGCATCAACAAAATCGAAGAAGCGAATTTATTGTGATAGCCAACTAGAATTCTGAAGTAAAACGAAGCACCACCTTTGGGTATTTCTGTTGGGTCATTTGAATGGTAAACGCAGAATCGGCCAGAAAAACTAATTGCCCTGCCTTATCCTTCGCTAAAAATTTCTGTTTCACCCGTCTGAACTCCTGCAACTGCACCTTGTCTGAGCTTTCCTCATCAATCCAACACGCCTTGTGTACGTTGAGATTTTCATAGGTACATTTCGCGCCGTATTCGTGTTCAAGGCGATACTGAATGACTTCGTATTGTAACGCACCCACGGTTCCTATGATTTTACGGCCGTTCAATTCCAAGGTGAATACTTGCGCAACACCTTCATCCATAAGTTGATCGATTCCTTTGTTCAGCTGCTTCGCCTTCATAGGATCAGCGTTATTGATATATCGGAAATGCTCTGGTGAAAAGCTAGGAATCCCTTTGAAGCTCAACTTTTCCCCTTGGGTGAGCGTATCTCCAATTTTGAAATTCCCCGTGTCGTGCAAGCCAACAATGTCGCCCGGAAAGGAAACATCTACAATTTCCTTTTTTTCTGCAAAGAAGGCATTCGGACTGGAGAATTTCAATTTTTTATTGTGTCGAACGTGTAAATACGGCACATTGCGCTCAAACTTCCCCGAAACTATTTTGACGAATGCCAGGCGATCTCTGTGTTTAGGGTCCATATTGGCGTGAATCTTAAATACAAAACCAGTGAAATCTTTCTCTTCAGGGTTTACCAGCCTTTCGTCAGATTGCTTGGGTCTTGGTTTGGGTGCGATTTGCACAAAACAGTCTAACAATTCGCGCACCCCAAAATTATTCAACGCGGAACCAAAAAAGACTGGTTGTAATTGTCCTTCCTGATAGGCTTTTTGATCAAACTGAGGGTATACTTCATACACCAACTCCAATTCTTCTCGAAGCTGTGCGGCGGCGGTTTCTCCTACGATTTCATCAAGTTGAGGATCATTCACATCTTCAAAAGCAATGGTGTCGCTCACCTTTTGCTTGTTCTCGTCGGAGAAAAGATTGATGTTCTTTTCCCAAATGTTGTAAATCCCCTTGAAATCGTATCCCATACCAATTGGAAAACTCAATGGCGTAGCAGTAAGCCCTAACTTTTGCTCTATTTCGTCCAATAGGTCGAAAGCATCTTTTCCCTCACGGTCTAGTTTGTTGATAAAGACGATCATCGGAATGTTGCGCATGCGACAAACCTCGACTAGCTTTTCGGTCTGTTCCTCGACCCCCTTTGCTACGTCGATAACCACGATCACGCTGTCTACAGCCGTCAACGTTCTAAAGGTATCTTCTGCGAAGTCTTTGTGACCCGGCGTATCCAGAATGTTGATCTTCTTATCTTGATAATTAAAGGCCAATACTGAGGTAGCCACCGAAATACCGCGTTGGCGTTCGATTTCCATGAAGTCGCTCGTGGCCGACTTTTTAATCTTGTTGTTCTTAACGGCTCCAGCTTCCTGAATAGCACCCCCAAAAAGAAGTAACTTTTCGGTTAATGTGGTCTTTCCGGCATCAGGGTGAGAGATGATCCCGAACGTTCTTCGTTTGGATATTTCGGTCGTTAAATTCATACGATTGAATAGCTGTTTTAGCGCGGCAAAGGTAGCCTATTTTTTGTGGTTTGACTAGTGGAGTGCACAAGGTTTAAAAAGGAATTAGTAGCGCAAAAACATAAGTAATGTACGGTTGAACCGTAACACAAAGCGATGTGATTTCATTAAGTTCATATAGCGTATCAAAATCCCTACTTATGAAATTTTCGTACACCATTATTGACCATGATCCTGACACGATTTCCGTTATTTCCGAGGCAATGGAAGAGTATCCCGATTTTGAATTGGTAGGTACAGCAAGCACGGAAAATGAAGCAGTTGATTTGATCTTAAGCAAATCTCCCAACTTAAATTTCATTGACCTAGAAATTCCGAATAAATACAAGTGTAGCAGCGCTTTCGGGACCTTTTGCGAATTGCGCAAGTTTATGAGTGAATTACCTGCATTTGTAGTCGTCACTTCCTCCGAAAAATACGCCGTGGAAGCCATCAAAAATGATGTGCTCGACTATATCCTGAAACCTGTTTCGTCTATGGAGTTACGTAAGGCTCTTTGTCGGTTTGAACGCAAGTATCACGACTGTGTGGATACACTGTGCATTCGTTCTTATGGAGATTATCGATTTGTGAATACTTCTGATATTCTCTATTTAAAAGCCGATAACAATACCACAGACTTTCATATGATTGGCGGAAGAAAGATCAGCGCTTACAAAACTTTGAAACACTTTGAGAAGAAACTGCCCGAGAGTTTCGTGCGCGTGCACAACAGTTATATTGTAAACACCAAGCACGTGGCGCGCATACATTTTGGCAAGGCCAAGTTTGCTATTAATGAGGTTTCGCAATGGATCCCGTTTTCCAAATCGTACAAAACGAATGTCGAAA
>CAWUKP010000062.1:0-10244 GCA_963922975.1 uncultured Spongiivirga sp.
GATATCGATGATTTCGTCAGACGCCTCCATGATGTCTTCATCGTGTTCCACCACGATGACCGTATTGCCCAGATCACGCAAGGATTTAAGGACGTCGACCAAACGCTCCGTATCTTTCGGATGCAGGCCAATGCTGGGTTCGTCGAGAATATACATGGAGCCTACGAGACTACTCCCCAAAGAAGTCGCCAGATTGATGCGCTGTGATTCTCCCCCAGATAAGGTGTTTGATTTACGATTCAAGGTGAGGTAATCCAAGCCAACATTCGATAAAAACAACAAGCGATTGTTGATCTCCTTCAAAAGGCGCTTCGTAACCTTTTCGTCGTACTCAGATAATTGGAGTGTTTCAAAGAAGACTTTCAACTTTCGGATAGGTAAATCGACTAGATCGGTGATGGTTTTTCCGCCGACTTTCACATATTGGGCTTCTTCTCGAAGTCGCTTGCCTTTGCATTGCGAGCATTTCGTCTTTCCGCGATAACGCGAAAGCATTACTCTATTTTGAATTTTATAGCTCTTCTCCTCTAAAAATTTAAAGAAGTCGTTGAGTCCGTGAAAATAACGATTGCCTTCCCAAACCAATTGTTTTTGTTCCTCAGATAGCTCGTACCAAGGTTTATGGATTGGGAAATCAAAATGATGTGAATTATTCACCAATTGATCGCGATAGGTGCTCATACTTTCTCCGCGCCACGGCATGATGGCGTTTTCATATACGGAAAGCCCCGTATTTGGAATAACCAAGTCTTCGTCAATACCGATGACATCACCATAGCCTTCACATTTCGGGCAGGCCCCATACGGATTGTTGAAGCTAAAAAGATGTACGTTGGGCTCGAGGAATTGCATGCCATCGAGCTCAAATTTATTGCTAAAGAAGGTCTGACTACCATTTTCTACCGATTCAATGATACAGGTGCCCTTTCCTTCAAAGAAAGCGGTACCCACAGCATCGCCCAATCGATTGTAGAAATCTTCATCGTGCTGCACTACGATACGGTCGACCACCAAGTAAAAATCATGTTCGATTTCTTCGTTGATATCATCGATACGCACCACCTCGTCTTTGTATTTGATACGCGCATACCCCTGCTGGGCCAAAATTTTCAAGGCATGATAGGTGCTACGCTCGTCTGGGATGTGCACAGGTGAGAGCAGCAGCAGCTTGGTGCGATCTTCGAATGTTTGGACAAAATCAAGTACATCCGTCACGGTGTGTTTTTTCACTTCATCTCCTGAAATAGGAGAGAAGGTCTTACCAATGCGGGCATAGAGCAACTTCAGATAATCGTAGATTTCTGTGGTGGTACCAACTGTAGAACGCGGATTGGTTGAGTTGACCTTCTGCTCAATAGCAATGGCGGGAGCAATTCCTTTGATGTAATCTACTTTGGGTTTATCCAGACGACCCAAGAATTGACGTGCGTATGACGAAAGGCTTTCCACATAGCGTCGTTGTCCTTCGGCGTAAAGTGTATCGAAGGCCAAACTGGATTTTCCAGAACCTGAAAGACCTGTTACCACCACCAATTTGTTGCGAGGGATGGCCACATCTATGTTTTTCAGATTGTGCAACTTGGCGCCCTTGATAAGGATAAACTGCTTCGGATCTAAGGTGGAAATATCTTTGGTCATGCTCTTTTCAAACGAAGGCACAAAGATACGAGTTAACAAGCAGAAATTTAGAGGAGTTACACTTCAGAATTTTAGGTGTTCACAAAATAAATTTGCAATTTTTAAACATATATTTTTATATTTGGCTCATTAGTAATCCCTAAAGCGAGTTCGCCTATACGACAATTTTACTTTTGAAAAGTTAATTTTTCTGAGCCCCAGAGAAGCATTAACCTAAAATTGTTGGTATGGAACAACTTCAGGACTCGCAGTTAGTACAACAGTACATTGCAGGAAACGAGCAGGCGCTAGAGCAGCTTGTGTATCGTCATAAACAAAGAGTTTATAGCTTTATCTATTCGAAAGTATTGGATAGAGATATCACGGAGGATATCTTTCAAGATACCTTTATCAAGGTCATTCGCACCCTTAAACGCGGTCGCTATAATGAAGAAGGCAAGTTTTTGCCTTGGGTGATGCGCATTTCTCACAATTTGATCATCGATCATTTTAGACGCAATACGCGCATGCCGAAGTTTGAGGAACGTGACGATTTCAGCATTTTTTCAGTGTTGGGGGATGCCAGCCTGAATGCGGAACGTCAAATGATCAAAGATCAGGTGGAGAATGATGTAAAAGGTTTGATCGAGGAATTACCCGAAGATCAAAAAAATGTACTGGTGATGCGTATTTACAAGGATATGAGCTTCAAAGAAATCTCTGAACAAACAGGAGTAAGTATCAATACGGCGCTTGGTAGAATGCGCTATGCGCTGATCAATTTGCGCAAGTTGGTAGA
Source organism: uncultured Spongiivirga sp. (assembly GCA_963922975.1). Lineage (GTDB taxonomy): Bacteria > Bacteroidota > Bacteroidia > Flavobacteriales > Flavobacteriaceae > JANQRC01. The sequence continues at coordinate 2,417 of CAWUKP010000062.1, forward strand.
GAAGCATGATATAATTTTGACAGAATGATGCAATAAAGCGTAGAATAGCCCGTTGTCTTTAAACAAAACTTTAAACGCAACGTATGGCAAACGTCTACTCTGAGCAACTTTCTAATCATATCAAATTGGAACCGAAAGATGAAACAATATCTTTCTTGCTCAATTACTCGAAGGCTTTAAGTGTTATTAATTACGAACGACTCGAATTTGAGTCAATTTTGAACTAAACTTTGTCTAAAACCTCGTTAACGCGAGGTTTTTTTCTTTTTGTAGTATTCGTTGATCACACTTTTTCTGCCAATAGTTTTGGTAATAATATCTCGCTCCAAATCCCAACCGCGTGCTGGACTGTACTCTCTTCCGTAAAAAATGATTTGAAGGTGTAGTTTGTTCCACAATTCTTCTGGAAACAAGCGTTTTGCATCGCGCTCGGTTTGTACTACATTTTTACCAGTTGACAATCCCCAGCGATACATCAACCGATGAATATGCGTATCTACGGGAAAGGCAGGAACACCGAAAGCCTGAGACATTACAACACTGGCAGTCTTATGTCCTACTGCGGGCAGTTCTTCCAGAGCGGCAAAGTCGGCTGGTACTTTTCCTTGGTGTTTATCGATCAAAATATGCGAAAGTTCATAAATGCCCTTCGACTTCATGGGCGACAAGCCTACGGGTTTGATGATCTCTCGAATTTCTTCCTGTGAAAGGGTAATCATTGCATGCGGATTATCGGCTCGCTCAAACAACAAAGGAGTAATCTGATTCACCCGTGCATCCGTACTTTGTGCAGAAAGTAAAACGGCGATGAGCAAAGTATACGGATCGGTATGATCTAACGGAACGGGCACTTGTGGATAGTATTCTTCTAACGTTCGAATGGTGAAGGCTACCTTTTCGGCTTTGGTCATTTCTGCGTATTTTTGAGGATATAAAAGTAAAAAATTAAGCTATGAACACATTACAAGTAGGCGACAAAGTGCCTGCATTTACTGCCGTGGATCAAGATGGCAATCAAATTACACTCAGCGATTATCAAGGAAAGAAATTGGTGGTTTTCTTCTACCCGAAAGCCAACACTCCTGGCTGTACCGCAGAAGCATGCAATTTAAGAGATCACTATCAAGAATTGCAGGATGCGGGCTATGCGTTATTAGGCGTCAGTGCCGATAGTCAGAAGAAGCAAAAGAATTTCCAAACGAAATTTGAGTTTCCATTTCCTTTATTGGCAGACGAAGATCATACCGTGATCAATGCCTTTGGCGTTTGGGGTCCCAAGAAATTTATGGGTAGAGAGTACGATGGTATTCATCGCAAAACCTTTATCGTGGACGAACAGGGAACAGTGGAACGCGTGATTGATAAAGTAAAGACGAAAGACCACGCTGCTCAAATTCTTGTATAGAACTAAAAAGCTCCCAATTGGGAGCTTTTTTTATACTTTTTCTTTTTCTTTCTTCACCCGAAGCGGACAACCAAAGAGACCTTTTTCTTTGATGAGCTCTGAAATACCGTCTGGTAGCATGGCTTCCCAACCTTTTTCACCATCGGCAATCTTGCGCAAAACTTCACGACTGAAGATGTGTAAGATATCTGGGTTGTAATCGAAAATATCGACCACTTTTCCGTTGTATTTGAAGAACTTGTACAGTTCTTTCATTCTTGGGTGTACCTTTAAATTGTTGCTGGTAATCAATTGACCAGTCTCCGGGTCTTTCATTGGATAGAGATAGACCTTGAGATCTTTGTAGAACAGCTTACCGAAAGCTTCGAGAATTCCACCACTCAAATGACGGTAGTATTTCTCATCAAAAATGTCTACAAAGTTGTTGACACCCATCGTTAATGCCATTCGTTCACGCGTGTAATGCGAGAAGTAATCGACCAGGCGATAGTATTCCCTAAAATTCGAGATCATTACATTTTGACCTAAGGAGCATAAAAGATCGGCACGGTCTAAGAAATCCTGTTCGTCGATCTCGCCTTCAGAGCGTAGATTCGACAAGGTAATCTCGAAGAGCGTCACGGTTCGGTCTTCTTCCACCTTCGACTCCCGGATGAAGTTCTCATACGATTTCTCGAACATGTCCATATTCACCTTGGTCACGGGTCTAAAGCTTCCTCGCAATGTCAAAATGTTCTTCTTGTACAAAATACGAGCAGGTAGGATGTTGTTGCCATCAGGGCCAAAAATTACCGCCTCCGTAAAATTATTCTTGACCAGCTGAAGACTCATCAAGCGGTTGTCGACATCATCAAAAGCAGGTCCTGAGAAATTGATGGTATCAATTTCAATAGTGTCTTTATCAATGTGATCGTACAGATAGCGTAGTAACTTCTTCGGGCTATTGTACTTGTAAAAGGCGCCATAGATGAGATTCACGCCCATCTTTCCGAGCGTTTCCTGTTGCAGTCGTGCTTCTGTTTGATGAAAACGAACGTGCAGGATGATCTCATTGAATTCTTGGGTTGGGTCTAGTTGATAGCGAATCCCCATCCAACCGTGACCTTTATATTTCTTCGCAAAATCAATGGTAGCAACCGTGTTGGCATAGGCAAAGAACATTTTTTCGGGTTCTTTTTCTCGCGGAATACGCTGCTCAATCAGGTTCATTTCGTGTACCAGCATTTTGCGCAAACGGGCCTCTGTTACATAACGGCGGTCGTTTTCAACACCGTAGATCGCATCACTAAAATCCTTATCATAAGCACTCATGGTCTTTGCGATCGTACCAGAAGCACCTCCAGCTCTAAAGAAATGTCTCGCTACTTCTTGTCCTGCACCAATTTCAGCAAAGGTTCCGTAAATGTGTTCATTGAGATTGATGCGCAATGCTTTTGCATCAATGGAAGGTATGTTTTCAAACTCTTTGTCGCCTTTAAGGGAAACGCCCATAATTCTGCTGTTTGATTTCTCACAAAGTTACGAAAATCAAGTAGCCGCCTCACAAATAAATCATAAATTTGACGGAAAAGAATGCTGTTTTGACCCTCACTTTTCTTGGTACTGGAACTTCTCAAGGCATCCCTGTAATAGGCAGTCAACACCCAGTTTGTCTAAGCGACGACCCTCGTGATAAACGCTTGCGAGTTTCTATCATGATAGAATGGGATGATGCCCGATATGTGGTTGATTGTGGCCCCGATTTTAGGCAGCAAATGCTCCAGAATGAGGTGTCTCGTATCGACGGAATTCTTTTCACTCATGAACATGCCGATCACACTGCTGGTTTGGATGATATTCGTCCGTTTTTCTTTCGACAAGGTGACATACCTGTGTATGCCCACCCGCGCGTATTGGGTGAATTGAAAAGACGCTTTGACTACATTTTTGCAGATGAAGATCGCTATCCTGGCGCTCCTGCCGTAACGCCTATCGAGATTATCAATGATGAGCCCATTCACTTGAAAGGTCATTTTGCGGTTCCCATTAATGCGTACCATAATCGCCTACAGGTGTTCGGTTTCCGTTTTGAAGATGTGGCCTATTTAACCGATATAAAGACCATTTCTGAAAAAGAGGTGGATAAACTTCGGGATTTAGAGGTGCTTATTGTGAATGCGCTACGCGAAGAACCTCATCATTCCCATTTCAATTTGGAGGAAGCCTTGGCTTTCGTCGAACGGATTCAACCCAAGCGCGCTTATTTCACCCACATTAGTCATCTGTTAGGTTTTCACGCCGCCGTAGAAGCCAAACTCCCTGAGAACGTATTTTTGGCATACGATAATTTAAAAATCACTTGTTGAAATGAAGAGTAGAATATTTATGTATTTGTTCATTTTTACGCTGTTAGCCGTACTTTTCCAGTATACCAATAATAAAAATGTATACGAAGACCAGACAAAGCGTATTAAAGATTTACGAGCAAAAGTAGCAGATCAGGATAGCACGATCATTCAGCTGGTGGATCAAAAAGAGGAGCTTCAATACTTTTCGCTGGAACACAATGAAGAGGCCTACTCTTATTTCGATGATTTACAACTAGAAACTGATCTTGTCACCTATATTTCTGATGCCATCTACGAACAGAATGCAGTGGCTGGGAACAATCCATTAGTCCCTTATGAGAGTTTTCGGGATGGATTTAAGGTGAATAAGGTGAAGGTTTTGAATCATCGTTGGATGATTGCCGATTTCTCAGACGGCCAGAAATGGGGAGAATTACTAGTCAAGTATTTTGTGAATGAAAACGGCTCCATGGATGTAGAAGTGGTGGAGCATTTACTGTATCCCTAATCACACTTTGGCGAAATGTTCTAGTTTTTCAATTTGTCTTCCAGCCATGCTTTAAAGGCATAGAAGTTTTGAGGAATAACACCATGACCTGCAGGATATTCCTCGAACACAAAATCGATATTTCGCGCTTCCAGGAAAGCAGGAGTTTTCCGCGCCCATTCGATTGGAATTACCTGATCTAAGGTGCCATGCGATCCGTAGACGCTCAAATCTCCGTAATGTTCCGGATTTTCGTTAAGAATGGCCGTATTCACATAGCCACTCAGCCCAATGACGTTTTTTACTTTTTCGGGATAGGAGAGGGCAGTGGCATAGCTTAAAATGGTACCCTGACTAAACCCTAAAAGTGTCATATTTTCTGCATCTACAGGGTAGGTCTCCACAACTTCATCAATAAATTGAGCGATCAATTCACGAGAGGCTATGGCCTCTGCATCATCACTCCACTTCCCATCCGTATTGTCAAAGTGAATGCTGTACCAGGCATACCCGTATGGCATAAGCTCGTAGGGTGCCCGCGCCGACACGATGAAAAGTTCTTCAGGAAGTTCGCTTGCGAAAGAAAAAAGATCTTCTTCATTGCTACCGTAGCCATGCAACATCATAAGGCAAGGTGCTTTGTCGCTACCGCTTCTGGGAGTGCGAATCAAATGATGAAGGGACAGCTCTTTGGATTGCATTACTTTAAAAATTTAAACCATTCTTGAAACTTATCACCCAACCAAGGAATTGAGAACCACTTTTTGAATATGGCTCCAATCAAACCATAGGCCCATCCCGCAAAGGTGATCATCCAAAGTACATCGCCAACGGTTCTGTGGATTCCGAAAGCCACATTCGCCAAAAGCAACATGATGATCAGTCCGAACATCTGACGAATATGAAAGGTCACGAAAGCGTTTTTTTTCTCATTCAGGAAAAAGGCAACGATGGTACCAATGAACGTTAAATAGGCTACGGTGGCCAAAGTTCTTCCCTCTTTGGCGGTCTTTACTCTATCCATGCTTGACGAATTGATCTCTCACAATACCGAGGGCTGCGCCTCGCAATGTCTTCCCGAGAAAAACACTGTTCTTAGAGGCAGAATGGATATGTTCGTTATCAAAAACGTATTCATTTTCCGGATCGAAAAGCGAAAGTTGCGCAGGATGTCCCTCTTTGATAATGAATTGTGGGATGCCAAAAACTTCTTTTCCTCGCGTGAGGTAGTCTACCGTTTCTTCTGTGGAAAAAAGACTATTCAGCGCACCAAAAGCGCTTTCTAAACCAATCGTTCCGTAGGAAGCATGATCGAATTCTACTTTTTTATGCTCGATATCTAGCGGATTGTGATCTGTAGTGACCATATCGACGGTGCCATCCTTCAATCCGGCTTTCAATGCTGCAATATCTTCTTCGATTCGGAGTGGGGGTAATACTTTGAAGTTTGTATCGAATTCGTCCATAACAGCGTCGGAGAACACTAAATTATGAACGGCCACACTACAACTTACTTGTAATCCTTTGGCTTTAGCCTCACGAATTAATGCGACTGATTTCGCCGTAGAAATCGTAGGAATATGCAATCGTCCGCCTGTATAGGCTAAAATTTCAAGGTCTCTAGCTACTTGCAAGCTTTCCGACAAGGACGGCATGCCTTTCAATCCAATACGTGTGCTGGTATGATGTTCGTGCATGACCCCTTTGCCAGCAATTTGTGTTTCCAGCGGAAATGAAAGCACCAAACCGCCGAAATTCTGGGCATACTGCAAGGCGATTTTCAAAAGGTTAGGATTACCAAGGGGTTTTTGATAATCACCAAAAGCGATGGCGCCCGCTTCGCTCATATCAAAAAGTTCTGCAAGGTCTTTGCTTTGGCTTCCTTGTGTTAAAGCCCCCATAGGGTGTAGTTTACACACACTACCGTTCGCTTTGCTCAAAACAAATGCAATGTCTGCATTGGTATCCAAAACTGGAAAGGTATTGGGGTTGAGTATGACATCTGTGAATCCGCTTTGTGCGGCCACATGCAAACCATTCGCAATGGTTTCCCGCTCTTCAAAACCAGGTTCACCAAAGGAAACACTTGGATCGAACCAGCCCTGTGAGACGTGCAGATGCTTTCTTTCAATGACGGTATCCGCGTCTACGTTTATGGCTTTTGCAATTTGTGTAATCGTACCATCTTCGATCAAAATATCTACCGTTTTTTGATGAAATGGACTTTTTGAGTCGATTACGGTAGCGGCTTTAAGCAGTAGCTTCATGCAAAGAATTTTAAGATGGCCATTTCAATAAATAGGCAACACAACGCAAAAATAACAAACCATTTCCAAAGCTCGTGAATGCGATTATTGCTTTTTAAAGTTTCGAAGAATTGCGTCACTGAATCATAGGATTGATCGCTCGATAACTCAGAAGCACTTGCATACTGCAGGACGTTTTCAGCGCGTGGATAGTTGAAACTCAAGGATTGGACAACGACATCGCCATTTATTACTTTGAAAGTGCCATCGGAAATAGGCAAGTCATTGGTGGTTAGGCGCACTTTGTCTGAAAACCGTTGTTGCAATGGAATGAAGGATTCCTGCGAATTTTCAATACTTAGGATTTGATCTTCTGACAGGCGTATGGGTACATCAATGGTTTGATCGATTGTATTCTGAACATAAAGCGCAGGCTTCTGAAGCGCACTGCGACCAATATTGTACAGCGTAGGAACAATTAGCTGGGAGTTCTGAAAATTGCTATTGGCAATACCTATCGGCGCGGTGAACAGGAAAGTATTTCGTTGCTGCATCAAAAAAGCCTGCTCATCGTCGAATGAAAGGACTGAGGCCCGGTCTCGGGATGTTGTTGGAAAATATCCATTTACTGTTGGGTATTGAAAATTGGATACTCTTTTCTCAAATACGCCGCGATACAAAGGGTGGTCGAAATTAATGGCGGTAATGCGTTTCTCTTGAGTTGTGAAATCACCAAAAGCAGGCAAGTTGAGTGCATTTAAGAGTTGATTATAGGTCTGAAGATCGCTCTGTGCATTAGGTAATATGCACAGCACGCCGCCATTTGCAGTAAAACTACGCAACACGGCCATCAGGGAATTCGGTATCGTTTCAAGACCGTTAAGTACAATGAATTGTTGATTGTCTAAGGCATTGTAATCGATTGCATTGTAAGTAGTAAACGATGTTTCGAATTCATCTTCTGTAAAAATTCGCCTCAGAAATGAACTGTTTTCCTGGGAAATGATAAGTGTCTTGATTCGTTCTACGGGATTGATGCTGAAAAAGAGTCGGTCGTCAAAAGAAAGCCCGTCATCCGGAATGCTGAGTGTGCCTTCATATGCTTGATTCTTTTCCACGGTAAATGTCGCTTCCAGCAAACCTCCGCGCTCTACTGGTGTGCTTTTGGCGATTAGTTCGTTTTTGTTAAACAAGGAAACGATTGGCTGTTTATCTGTCGATGAACTACTGACCATAACACCCAAAATGAAGCGATCTGTAGTAGTTTCTTTAATAAAAACACTATCAATGCTGCTGTTATCCAAGCTTTCTGGATTCATTTGAACAACCGCTACCTCGGTAAGTAGCGAATCACTAGTCAACG
>CAWUKP010000063.1:0-10216 GCA_963922975.1 uncultured Spongiivirga sp.
TTCGAGACCGGTCTTCCACCCGAAAGCCCTTCGAGAAATCGAGGGGTTTTTTTGTAGTCTTTGCGTTAGGGATAGAAGCGGAAAGCCCGTAAGCGCAGGGCGGACTTGCAGCGCATAGCCCGACCCTGAAGCTCAATGAGCGATAGGGGAACGCCCTAAAAAACAAAACCCGCTACTACTGTAACGGGTCTTGCCACTTTTGAACATGAACTTGGTTGTGCTAGTTGGCAGCAGTCGTTGTTGCTTTATCTACCACGATGCGCTGATCGCGGTTGGCCACTTCCCAAGCCGTATGGAAGACCAATTTGGTCCTCTTGGCCAGTAGTTCGTATTCTATTTTATCAGGCGTATCTGTCGGACGGTGGTAATCGTCGTGTGTACCGTTGAAATAGAAAATGATAGGAATGTTGTTCTTCGCAAAATTATAGTGGTCACTTCGGTAATAAAAACGATTAGGATCGTTTTCGTCATTATACGTATAATCCAACTCCAATTGCGCATACTTGTCGTTAATTGCTTCAGAGAGCTCATGCAGTTCTGTACTGAGTTTGTCGGAGCCGATGAGGTACACATACTCAGGACCTCCTTCTCTTTTAGGATCGGTACGACCAATCATATCGATGTTGAGATTGGCTACAGTATTGGCCAGAGGGAAGATGGGCTCCTGATCGGTGTAGTATCGAGAACCGAGTAAGCCCTTTTCTTCACCGGTTACATGAAGAAAAACGATAGATCGCTTTGGGCCATTCCCTTCATCGGCTGCTTTTTTGAAGGCCTCAGCGATTTCTAACATGGCTACTGTTCCCGAACCATCGTCATCTGCACCATTATTAATTTCGCCATCTGTGCTCACCCCAATATGATCTAAGTGTGAGGAGATCACGATGAACTCGTCTGGTTTTTCAACACCTTTGATGACGGCCACCACGTTTTCTGAATCTACTTTTTGCGTATTATTCTTAACCTCAATGGTCAAATCGGTAGGCATCGTTTTCACAGCAGCATCGGTACTAATATCGCTGTGCAAGGCCATAGCCATATCGTCGTTGATGAAGTAGTAGAAAAAAGGCTCGCCTCCTTCGTCTAGATTCATGCTTCCGTGACCTGCTTCGGCTCGTGCCTTTAAAAAGTTGAATTGCTGTTGGGCCAGTCCAAAGTTTTGAGAATCATAAAACAATAAACCTTTGGCGCCTTTCTCTTTGGCTGCTGCAATGCGATCGGTGAAGCTACTGCGAAGATCTGACCATTTGCTGGTTTCTTCGGTGCCAGAAATGACATAGGTACCATTGCTATTTTTAGGCTCTCCTGCCTTGATAAGCACAATTTTGTCGGTAACATCCATGTTTTTGTAGTCTGAGTAGGAATCGCTGTCAATACCATATCCTAAATACATGATCTGCGTATCATTGAATGTTCCATTTTCGCTGGCGGAAAAGGTAGCGAAGTGTTCTCCAATAGTGTATTCCTTACCTGAAATCGAAATAGTTCCGTTTAAGGCTCCTGCTTTGACAAGGGGAACTTTTTGGAAATAATCACCATCATTTTTTGCTGCTGGAATTGCATGGGCTACATAATCCTTTTTGAGATAATCGATGGCTTTCTTTTGACCTTCGGTGCCTGTTTCTCTTCCTTCAAAATCGTCAGATGCATAGGTGTATAGATGGTCTTGCAATTCTTGAGCGGTGATCGTGTTGGCATAAACAACGGGATCAGCCAAGGTTCTCGTTTGAGTTTCCGATGCCATCGGAGTAGATGGCTTACTACCGCAGGCCATTAACAATGCCGCGAGCAGTAGATACAGGTTCTTCATAAGGACATTTTGTTAGTGCGCTAAAGATAGGGAAACTCGTGGGTATGCAGCGATAAGGAAACCTTAAAATTTAAGGAATAGAGTCTGTGGGTTCTTCAAGCTCTTCTAATTCCTCTAACGTTTCGATGGCTTCTTGCTGCGATTCTAGTTCGCGCTGCTCAAACTGAGCATCTTCAGACACTTTATTTTGAAATGCATATGTCTTCACGGCACCTGCCAGTCCGGCAAGCAAGGAAAGAGCGATCAGTATCTTGGGAAATGTCTTGTTGGTTGTACTGCGTTTCAACGCAAGAAATCCAAACACGAACCCAATAAGCGCAGGTGCGAAAACCAAGCTACCAAATGGGAGAATGGACATAATTACGGCCACAACGACCGCTAGAAAGCTAAGAATGATGAATAGGGATCTCATAGAATACTAGTTGGCCAATCCTTCGGCAGCCACAAGACGTAACTGTCCCGAACCGATTGGGATATTGAATTTGAATAATACAGGTACTTTGTTGGCATCAGCCGTGAGCCACACATATCCGCTGAATTTACCTCCTTCCACAGGAATATAGAGTTTATAGCATTCTTTTTCGCCCATACCCGCCACTTTTAGGGTTTCTTTGCCCACATAGGTGACTTTTACAGGATTTTCCTTTTCGTCAAAAAGTATGGTGAATGTTTTGCTAATTCCTGGCGCTGCGTTAGCAATATCCATGTTGCGAATTTTGTAAAAGGTAGTAATCGCATCAAAGGTATCAGTACCTATTTTGAGTTCTTGTTTTCGGTTATTGTAACCTTTTTTATTGAGTGTGCTTTCTACTGTCTTTGTGCCGAAATTAAACTTGTACTTGAGTTGCTTGGCATAATTCCCTTCTTGGATATCCCGAACATGTAGCAAGGGTAGAAACGTACGTGTACTCCAGTAGGACTCGTAAAGGTCCCTGATTTTAAAAAAGTTGTCCCATTTACTGTAGGTGCTTGCCTTGCATTTAAGATGCAGTAAACTGCTTTTGGAAGTTTGAACCCTGTTCACCTCCATACTTACTTGCGCGAGGTCCGTCATGAGTCCGCTCATATTGTAGGAAGCGGAATAGGTCAATTTTTCTCCGCTTTTAAAAGCCTGTTGGCCATACATTGTCAGACACACTAAGAAAATGACCCAAGAGAAAAGTAGTTTCATTAAATTCCTTTTTTCGGTTGTGAATATAACGCATAATTAGCAGAAATAATGCCAAAGTCTATCAAGTAAAACTTTACCACTATTTACTTCAATAACTACACTCAAGCTTGGAGTTTGTAGGAGCGAGGGATGGTAGATCCCAGCGTTGGGTTCCTGGGCAAGCATGAAATCCTCAACAAACTACGTTTGTTAGCTTTCTTTCTGCGCTTCCGTTCAGTCCAAACAAGTTTGACTTCACTTTAGCGCACAAAAAAACCGCAACTGATGTTGCGGCTTTCTTTTGCGGAGAGAGAGGGATTCGAACCCCCGGAGGTGTGACCCTCAACGGTTTTCAAGACCGCCGCATTCGACCACTCTGCCATCTCTCCTTTCTGTAAGATCAATGGTTTGATAAAACCACTTTTCTTTCGGCCTTTCTGCGGGCCTGTCCGCCGAAGCAAAACTTGTTTTGCAAAGGCGGGTGCAAATATAAAAAGGTTTTTCGTTTTCTGTGTAAGACTTGATCAAAAATATGCAGTTACCGTCTAAAGAGTTTCAAGATCCTTTGTGTTTGCTCCGGCGCCACCAAAAATAAAAGAGTACAAGCAATACAGGCAGCACGACGTAGAGCAGTAGGTCCGATGCCGAAGTAAAGTCGATGGGCGTATTGTTATCAGCTTGGGGCAGCCCTTCGGGTTGTTGTATATATGTGAAAATAGGAAATAGTGTCATAGACGTTGTTCGGATGTATACTCCCCTAAAATTACGAATCTACATCGGAACAGAGGCCGTTTCTAAATTACGCTTACTTTTGCGTTCGTGGATTTAGAATGGTATTACATCATTTTTTTGGTAGTTTTCGGCTTTGTCATTGGCATCATCAACACCTTGGCAGGAGGAGGGTCATTGATTACCTTACCAGTGTTGATATTTTTAGGACTGCCTCCCAACGTGGCCAACGGCACGAATCGAATTCCTATTCTCGTGCAAAGTGTCGTCTCCATTTTTGGCTTCCGAAGTAAGGGCTTGCCACTCACGTCTTTCTCCTGGAAACTGGCCCTTGTGGCTCTTGTGGGCGCTGCTATTGGTGCACATATCGCCGTCGATGTAAACGAAAAACTCTTCAACACCATTTTAGCCATCATGATGTTGGTTGTGGTGGTATTTATGTTTCTCAAACCTAGGCGCAACCTAAAAGATTTTGAGGAGCGCCTTACCGGCCGTCATTTTTGGGTGAGTATGGTGGTCTTTTTCTTTTTGGGAATTTACGGCGGCTTCTTGCAAGCGGGTTGTGGCATCTTTATCCTTTTTGCCTTATCAGCCATCAACAATATGTCGTTGGTCAAAGGAAATCTCGTCAAAGCACTATGCACCGTTGCCTTTTCAATTAGTGCGCTCATCATTTTTGGATTGGGTGATAAGTTGAATTGGGTTATCGGCATCATTTTGGCAGTGGGTAATGCACTGGGCGCATGGTTTGCCAGTCGCTGGTCTGTTGGAAAAGGTGATCGTACGATCCGATGGTTCGTTATTGTAATGATTCTAGTAATGGCCTTTAAACTGCTGTTCTTTTAGGTATCTTTGCAGTATGAATGTGATCGAAAAATTGCAGTGGCGTTATGCCACTAAGAAGTTTGACGCGCAGCGCGTTCTTCCTGAAGAAAAAATTGAAACTCTTAAACATTCGTTCAATCTTACCGCTACTTCCTACGGTATCCAGCCGTTGCGATTGGTGATTTTAAAAGATAAAGTACTGCAAGAATCTCTGGTGCCGTTTTCTTGGAATCAGCAACAAGTGGCGGATGCTTCCCACGTGTTGGTGTTTTGTATTGAAACTGATATTAGCGAAGACACGGTTCGTAAGTACTTTTCTCGTGTGAAAGCCATTCGAAACACCCCTGCAGAAGTGCTACAACCTTTTGAAGATTTCTTGGTGAAAGACTTCGATCAAAAGTCTACAGACGAGCTTCAACAGTGGGCAACGAAGCAAGCCTATCTCGCCATGGGGAATCTGCTCACGGTCTGTGCACTCGAAGAGATTGACGCCTGCCCTATGGAAGGATTTCAACCTGAAGCATACGACCGTATCTTGCAATTGTCAGCTCAAAATCTGACTTCAGTGCTTGTCATGCCTGTGGGATATCGCGCAACTGACGATATGTTTGCTGATTTCAAAAAAGTGCGTAAAGACCTGAAAGAAAGTATTTTAGAGCTGTAAACAATATTGTGGCAGGATTCTTGTTTATTCCTGTAAAAGACTATTTTTGCTGAAAACCCGAATGTATCATGAAGCAATTGCTATATAGTTTGTGTTTTTTACTGCCCTTCATCTCCATGGCGCAGGACCAAACAAAGTTAGAATGGCATACCAATGTGGAAGAAGCCCAACAGCTGGCCAAGGAAGAGAATAAAATTGTATTGCTCTACTTTACAGGAAGCGATTGGTGCGCACCTTGCAAGATGCTCAAGGAAGACTTTTGGAATTCAGAAGCATTTAGTGCGATGGCCGAAAAGTTTGTGCTGGTAGAGCTTGATGAACCCAGACGTATGGACATCATCACGCCTGAACAACGGATCTACAATCGCAGCGTCGGACGGAAGTACAATAAACGAAACTCCTTTCCTAACATTGTCGCCTTAGACGCTCGTGGAAGGGTCATTGATGAAATTGGTGGCTACACCATGTTGAGAGAAACCGATCGTCATTTTGCCTTTTTGAATAAGGTACTCAGTCGTTAACGAAGACAACATAAAATCTTAGACGCTTTTCCATATTTTTGGGAAAGCGTTTTTTTATACCGATCAATATGCCAGGATTTGAACTTTTTGGAGATTTAGAACGAAAGCAAGTAAACGAAGTATTGGAAAGTGGAGTGTTGATGCGTTATGGGTTCGACGCCATGCGTGATGGACATTGGAAGGCCAAAGAGCTCGAAGTCAAGTTGCAAGATCGTTTTCAGGTACAACATGCCCAATTAGTTTCCAGCGGCACAGCGGCACTGACCGTTGCGTTAGCCAGTATGGGTGTGGGTATTGGCGATGAAGTGATCATGCCCACCTTTACCTTTGTGGCCAGTTTTGAGGCGATTCTCTCGCTGGGTGCGGTTCCTATTCTGGTGGATATTGATGATACGCTCACGCTTTCACCAGCAGCTGTGGAAGCCGCCATTACCGAAAAGACCAAAGTAGTGATGCCCGTACACATGTGCGGAAGTATGGCAGACCTCAAAGCTTTAAAGAGTATATGCGATACACATCAATTGCTATTGCTGGAAGACGCCTGTCAGGCCATTGGCGGGTCGTATGAAGGCAAACCGTTGGGAAGCTATGGTGATATTGGCTGCTTTAGTTTCGACTATGTGAAGACCATTACTTGTGGCGAGGGTGGAGCGCTCATTACCAATAATTCAAGTTACGCCAAGCATGCTGATCATTATTCCGATCATGGACACGATCATGTTGGCATGGATCGAGGCGCGGAAACCCATCCTTTCCTCGGTTATAATTACAGAATTTCTGAACTGAATGCGGCGGTGGGATTGGCACAAATTGATCGCCTGGATGAGTTTTTAAAAATTCAAGAACGAAACTATACCCAACTAAGGGAAGCGCTGACTGATATTGAAGGTCTTAGGTTTCGTCGCGTACCCGAGGGCGGTGTAGAGAATTACTCTTTCCTCAATTTCTTTTTGAAAGATGAGGCAACCACCAGAAAGGCCCATAAAGCACTGGCAGAAGCTGGGATTGATGGCTGTTTCTACTGGTACGATAACAACTGGCATTACTATCGAAAATGGGAGCATTTGAGAGAGGTGAAAACGCTCTATAAACTGCCTACTGAGACTGCTGAAAGACTACAATATTTAAAAAAAGTAGACTTTTCTGCCTCAGATTATTGGATGAATCGTACGATTTCTTGTTTGATTAAATTATCTTGGACACCAGACGTACTCGCGGAGAGAGCGCGTACCATGAAACAAGTGATTCAATCCATATCTTAAGTAGTTTAATTTCTATGAGACGCATTTTTGTTCTAGCCCTCGTTCTCTTTTCACAACCATTATTCGCCCAAAACATTCAAAAAAGTTGGGATCTTTTACTCAACAACCAACGTGAGGTAGCTCTGAAACAGGCTGAAAAACAGCGTTCTAAAGAGTCCATAGAAGCACTCGTTACCTATGCCATTGCGAGAATGGAAAATGGCTATCTATCTCCAGAAGCTTCCTTTGCAGATGCGTTTTTGGCTATGCCCGAGGTAGATAAATACCTCTATGCCCTTTGGAATGAACCCTATGTTTTCAACAACTATTTGCAAACGGGTTTCAACTCTGACAATATGGGATTCCTGGATAAGGCAGTGGCTAAAAAGTTCGAGAATACCACCATTCAGAATGCGCTTTCCTATCTTGAATCTGTAGTGGCACGTCACAAAAAGGACTGGAAAACCTATTACGAGAAAAATGCTCAGATTAATTCCATCAAAGAATGGCAGCTATGTGGGGTATTTGAAAATATGAACAATAGCGGATTGGATATTGAATACGGACCTGAGCAATACGCAAGTTCTGCGGAAGAGTTCAATGCCAATAGTAATGGGTTCGTCAATTGGTATACCCGAAAGACCGCTCGTCCTGAGGCGTATCAGTTCTTTACGAATCACGAAGAGTATGGTGCTGGTGTAAGCTACGCACAGAGCTTCGTATACAGTCCGGTGGCCCAAGAAGTGGCCCTTCGTATCGGGAGAGGAACCGCCATAAAAGTGTGGTTGAATGATGGTTTGATCTTGCGCGAGAACAGAAATGTGATCACGGAAATGGACGCCTTTGTTATTCCAGTGAAGCTAGACGCTGGATACAACCGACTTCTGGTGAAAGTTGCCAGCAGTGGTCGCACAGCCTATTTTATGGCACGCATCACGGATTTGAATGGTCAACAAATTGAAACACTGACGTATACGTCAGAACCTCAAGACTATCAAAAGCGTACAGCAGACGATTCAGCCAAAGCATCCGAAAATGAATTTGTGCGTTATTTTCGTGAGAAGGTGAAACAAGCACCAGATAATGTGCTCTACCAATATTGTTTATATCGTAGTCTGATGCGTAATTCGGATTACGAAGCCGCCAACGAGGTTTTAAAGCCATTGATGGAACGTCATCCTAAGAGTTCTCTGTTGCGTAAGATGAACATTACTGCGCTAGAAACGGAGGGCAATTACAAACGCATTAAGGAGATCAAAAAGAATTTGGAACAAGACGATGCGGATTATTACCTACCCATTCTCTACAAGTTCATGGATACTAATGAATTGTTTCGTGCCGATATGTCGTCTTTTCAGGAAACACTCGACAAGCTTTCCAAGGCAACAGATTCCAAAATACTGAAGCATTCGGCAGACATCATTTATAACGTTCGTGTGTCTAATAATGAAGGCATCCGTAAAGGATTGGATAATATCATGGAAGATGCGGAAGGTAATTTCATGCAGAAATTGCGCTTTGCAGGTTATTACGATTCTGTGCTGAAGGACGAGCAGCAGACACTCTCTGTTTTGGAAGATCTTAATACGAGCTATTTTGATTACAGCTTGATCCGTTCTTTGAAACGCTATTATAAAAAACAGGACAGGCGAGAAGAGGCTATTTCTATACAAGCTTCTGTGATGGATCAATTGGGTACAGAAAATTCAGTGCTTCGAGACTATGTAAATCTGTTGCACGATTTTCAGATGTACGAAGAGTCCTTGCCTATCATTGATCAGATGTTGGTTAACTTCCCGTATTCTTTCCTCGCTATGAAGTCTAAGGGAAAAGCGTTGCTACAGCTCAAAAAAGAGAAAGAAGCCATTGACTGGTTCGAAAAAGTGCTCGTTCATAACAATGGTGATACTTCGCTTAGAAAGCAATTGTACGACCTTAAGAACTTAGAGGATCCGATTGAAAAAATGATGACTCCAGATATCTATGGGTTCATCAAGGATAAGCGCAATAGCAACCGCCAAAACTTCTATGGTTTCAATGTGATGCTGGATGAAATCAACACCTTACTTTATCCAGAAGGAGGTGCCAAATACCGTTGTACCTTTTTGTACGAAGTGACTTCTAACAACGGTATTGAGACTTTTAAAGAGTACAATCTAGGCCTTTCGGGCAAGTATAAAATCATTAAAACAGAATTGGTAAAACCTGATGGGAGTATTGTTCCTGCAGAGCGAAGTGGTTCTAATTTGGTTTTCGCCAACTTGGAGGTTGGAGATGTGGTCTATATCGACTACGAAGCCAATACGAGTGGCAACGGACGTTTTTACCGAGATTTTGTAGACTATTTCCAGATCGACGGATACCACCCAAGCTTTGAAACCAACTACAGAATTCTTGTGCCCAACAATACAAAGATCAATTACAAAGTGGTCAACGGGAGCTTAGAACCAAAGGTGAAAAAACAAAAAGACTACACCTTGTACACTTGGGAGCTAGACTTACAAGAAGGGATTGGTTTGTATGAAGACTACATGCCCGTCATGGCAGATCAGGTGCCGTTCTTGCACATCAGTACAATCAATTCGTGGTCAGATATTGCAGGTTGGTACTCAGATTTAGTACGCATCAACCTAGATTGGAACAAGCAACTGGAGGAAACCTTTCAAAAGATATTTCCCAAAGGCGTAGCTTCTTTGTCAGATCAAGAAAAAGCCCAAGCGATCTATCATTTCATGATGGAAAACCTGAGTTACAGCTACGTTTCGTTTAGGCAAAGTGGTTTCATTCCTCAAAAACCTGTGGAAACGCTGCGTACCAAGTTAGGAGACTGTAAGGATTTCTCCACCTTGTTTACGGTGCTAGCCAGAAAGGCTGGATTGGATTCACAACTTGTTTTAATTCTTACCTCAGACAATGGCCAACGCTCTGTGGTATTACCGAGCCAAGATTTTAATCACTGTATTGTGAAAGTGAAACTAGACGGTAAAATACAGTATTTGGAACTGACGGATAAGTACATGCCCTTTGCCGCATTACCAACCAGTTTGCACGGAGCCATCGCGTTGGATATTCCTTTGAATCCAAGTGAAGGCAATACCTCTGACATCTATCTTTTAGATGCGAGCAATCGCAACAAAGCCGTTTTTAAGAATGATGTGGATATTGAAGTGAAGGAAAACGGAATGGACTTGATTATGAAGAGTCATTTGAAGGGCCATATCGCTTCGTATTACAAGGAAATCTTGTCTGAGCCCAACGAGTCTAGCAAAAAAGATC
>CAWUKP010000064.1:0-10199 GCA_963922975.1 uncultured Spongiivirga sp.
AAGCGGGACAGACTTATTTTGGTGTGTTAACCACTCAAACTGGTAATACCTTCAAGTACGAATTACCACAGGCGAAAGAACGAGGGTTGGTGTTGAAACTTACTCACAAAGGAGCTACGAAAGAAGTGAAAATTCGAAACAAAGAAAGGAATAGAGATAGCGTCTTCGTCAAGCTTTTCCATCGGGGAAAAAACCTTTTCTTTTTAAAATCGAGGTTCAGAAATGGCAAATTCTCCTATAACATTCCATCGAAGAGCCTTCCGCATGGCGTCATCGGACTCACAGTTTTCGATAAACACTATAGACCCGTGGCAGAGCGTCACTTTTTCAATAACAAACCCCAAGAAAAACTGGACATAACGTTACAAACAGACAAGGACAGCTATGCCGTTCGAGACAGTGTACAAGTTTCCATATCCGCACAGCACAAGGGACGGTCATTACCCGCATCGGTCTCTGTCATGGCTGTTGACTCTAATTATTTTTACGGTACCAATCTCGACAGGAACACCATTGTTTCCTATTTTCTGCTGCAGTCAGATATCAAAGGAGCCATTGAAAACCCATCATACTACTTTGAGAATAATGAGAACTTAGCTGATCTTGATTTTTTAATGCTGACTCAGGGTTGGACGAACTACAAATACAAGGAAAAGAAAAAACCCAGACGCTTTGTTGCCGAAAAAGGGTTGGAAGTAAAGGGTACGATTGGTGGCATACAAAAGCTCAGCGGAAAAAGAAGTGCCATGCCCAATACTTTTTCAGTAAACATGTTGATGATGGGCGAGCCGATGAAGGCTTATTCACAAACGATTGACAAAACAGGGCGATTTAAGTTTCTTTTAGACGAGACCTATGGAAATGGGCGAAAATTTATCATCCAACCTGCGGATCAAAGGAATGAAAGCAAAGATTTCAAGGTGAACATCCAAAAACGCACTCCTCCTGAAATTGCCTACGAGGTGGAACAACTCATCGTGCCGGTCGATGAGGTAGTGGAGCAAAAAATGGTTGAAAAAATACGAGACGACATCAAATATGATCCGTTCTTGTTGGCAAGTACCGTAGCCCTGAACGAAGTGGTGGTGAGTGATTATAAGATTACACCAGAGCGTGCCGAAATGGTAGAGTTGCACGGCATGCCAGATGTGGTGATTGACAATAGTGAATTATTGAAAAAACAAAAAAAATGGACGAGAAGCCTCTATAGGTGGTTGTTGTTTAATTTTCCAAAAGAGCTGCGCATTCGGAGAGTAGGTCCTACCGGAGAATTTGAAATGGCCTTTTTGCACGGGGCAGACTTTACCTATGTGGTCATCGACGGTATTCCTGTACATATCGAGGAATACAGGCTTATTGGGAATATTCCAGTGCGAGCAGTTAAGAGTGTTGAGATCATCCGAAACACATCAAGTGCCAATAAATATCATTTTGATGTCTTTCCGTGTGCGCCGGTATGTCCTCCCCCTCCTTTCCCAGCCATATTGGCGATTTATACCTATACAGGAAAGGGGCTGTGGGGTGCTTTTCCGAGAGGCAAAACTCCTAATCTCATAATTGGTACGGCGCCTGAATATGCTCCCATACGAGAATTCTACGTACCCGAATATCAAGAACCTTCCAAAATTGATTGGGACGTTCCTGACCGACGCACCCTCCTGTTTTGGAAGCCAAATATGATCACAGATAGTAATGGCGAAACGAAAACTACTTTTTTCAACAGTGATCTTACCGGGAAAATGGTGATTATTTGCGAAGGAATTACGGCTAATGGAAGTGTAGGATATGCAGAACTGACCTACGAGGTTGATAATCGTTGAACCATAGCAACACTAACGTCGATCGGTCATCTCGATGGTTACCCGTTCAACATTGCCACCAATGGGCGGATTGATCTTTGAAACATCTACGGTAGCTTCATCCGCGATGTGAATTTCCTTAAAAATACGATCCAAGATACGGCGTGCTACATGTTCCAATAGCTTTGACCGGACAGCCATCTCCTCTTTCACAATACGGTTCAAATGCACGTAATCTACCGTTTCTTTGAGCGCATCACTTTGTGCCGAAGGTTGCAGATTCGCTTTTACCGACAGGTCTACACGATAGTCGCTGCCGATCTTTCCTTCCTCTACCAAACAACCGTGGTAGGCGTAAACTTGGATGTTGGTCAACTTGATGATGCCCATTGAACGATTTCTTTGGCCGCAAAGATACTTTATTCACCATTAAAACAACCAGTTTCATACCTTTGTGGCCTTAATAAACAGGCAATGTCAGAAGAACGTTCGCTCAATTTCATAGAACAGATTATCGAAGATGATTTGGTCAGCAATGGCTATAGCAAAGAATCCCTACGCTTTCGCTTTCCACCCGAACCGAATGGGTACTTGCACGTGGGTCATGCCAGTGCGATCAACCTCAACTTTGGATTAGGCGAAAAGTATGGGGCTCCTGTAAATCTGCGCTTCGACGATACCAATCCTGCAAAAGAGGAGCAAGAATTTGTAGATGCTATCAAGCGCGATGTCGCATGGTTGGGTTTCCAATGGGCCGAAGAACGCTATGCCTCCGATTATTTTCAGCAGTTGTACGATTGGGCGGTACAAATGATCAAAGAAGGCAAGGCCTATGTTGATAGCCAAACCTCTGAGGCAATGGCAGAACAAAAAGGCACACCGACGGAAGCAGGCACAGACAGTCCGTATCGCAATCGTTCTGTGGAAGAGAATCTCGATCTTTTTGAGCGCATGAAGAAGGGTGAATTCCAAGAAGGAGAGCATGTGCTTCGCGCCAAGATAGACATGGCCTCACCCAACATGTTGATGCGCGATCCCATCATGTATCGCGTATTGCACAAAAGTCATCACCGTACGGGCGACGATTGGTGTATCTACCCTATGTACGATTGGACACATGGCGAGAGCGACTATATAGAACAAGTATCGCACTCCTTGTGTACGCTTGAATTCAGACCGCATAGAGATTTATATAACTGGTTTTTGGATCAAGTCACTGAATACGATCCACAAGATATTCGCACCAAACAGCGCGAATTTGCACGTCGGAATATTAGCCATACTGTGGTCAGTAAGCGAAAGCTGGCTCGCCTGGTCGAAGACGGCGTGGTAAGCGGCTGGGATGACCCACGAATGCCGACGATCTCAGGAATGCGCCGACGTGGCTATCCGCCCATGGCCATTCGTAAATTTGCCGATACTGTGGGAATCGCCAAGCGCGAGAACTTGGTTGATGTTTCATTGTTGGAATTCCACGTGCGTGATGAATTGAATAAGACGGCTCCTCGCGTGATGACCGTTTTGGATCCATTGAAAGTAGTCATTACCAATTATCCTGAGGGAGAAGAAGAGTGGTTGGAAACCGAGAATAATCCTGAAGACGAGAGCGCGGGAAATCGAAAAGTGCCGTTTTCACGGGAAATCTACATTGAAAAACAAGACTTCAGAGAAGAGGCCAATCGTAAGTTCTTCCGTTTGAAATTGGGCGGAGAAGTACGGCTCAAGGGCGCTTATATCATCAAAGCAGAGAGCTGTACCAAAGATGCCGAAGGCAATATCACGGAAGTGCAATGTACCTACGATCCTAAAAGTCAAAGTGGTAGCGGCACGGAAGAGTCCATGCGTAAAGTAAAAGGGACGCTGCACTGGGTTTCGGTACCGCATGCTTTTGAAGTAGAGGTGCGGCAGTACGATCGTTTGTTCAGTCATGAAGCCCCTGATGCAGACAAGGAAGTGGATTTCATGGAGCATGTCAACCCAAACTCCTTAACCATCGGAACAGGCTTCGCCGAACCGAGCCTGAAGGATGCCAAAGAAGGCGAGCACTATCAGTTCCAACGGTTGGGGTATTTCTGTGTAGACCGCGATTCAACGGCAGAGAAATTGGTCTTCAACAAAACGGTCGGACTTCGGGATACCTGGGCAAAAGTTCAGGATAAGTCGTCGTAAACCGTGAGGTCTTCGTTGTTTTTACTGCTCCTTTTCCTGTGGAATTTTTCCTTTGGGCAGCAAAACCAGTACCCAAAATTAAGGCAGATCGTCACAGACGAAGCGAATGTCTTCACCCAAACACAACTCGACCAGTTACGTCAGAAACTGAGCAGCTATGAGGCTGAAAAGACGCATCAGGTGGTGGTTCTGACCATTTCTTCATTACAAGGGGAAACCATTGAAGGCTACGCCAATGCAGTATTCAACCGTAATCAACTAGGACAAAAGGATCAAGACAATGGAGTCTTGATCGTATTGGCAAAGGAAGACCGCCAAGTGCGCATTGAAGTGGGTTATGGCTTAGAACATTTGCTAACCGACGCCCTGAGCAAGCGCATTATTGAACAGCAAATGATTCCCCAATTTAAGGAGGAGAATTACTATGAAGGGATCAACCTTGGAACGGACACCATAATGAACATCATTGATGATCCTGAGTTTGCTGCCGAATTTGCCAAAGACGAACCTCTCCTACCCATTTGGGGCAAAGTCTTGCTCATGCTTTTCGTGGGTGGTTTTTTGTCGCTGTTTTTTTTCTTTGGTGGAAAAGCGTTTTTGGGTTCCTACAAAAACCTTATTAATACCTATCGAGGAGTACTTACAGGAAAGATTGGGCTGCTGCCTTTTCCCCTAATGACGATTGGCACACTGATATCACTGATTGTTTCGCTGGTGTTTTTGTTGATGCCACTTTTATTTTTCTGGGTGTTTTTAAGCGCGTTCGCTTTGGAAATAGACCCTTTTGAGAGCATTGAAACCAGTGGCCTCTTGCCCTACTTGAATCAGACAAACCTGGTGATGGCGCTCCTCCTTTTGCTGGTTGTTGTGCCTTTAGCTTTAGCCCTATATCGAATGAAGGGCGGTCGGGAAGAATCTTTTGGGTTTTCGTGGACTAAAAACGACAAAAGCTTCATGAAAAAGCACCTCACCTTTAGTGCTTCAGGAAGAAGTGGCTCATCAAGCCGTTCTTACAGTTCCTCTTCTTCTAGCTTCTCAGGGGGCGGTGGGAGTTCTGGTGGTGGCGGCGCCAGCGGCAGTTGGTAGAAATCCATAAAACAGCTCTTTTTTTGTAGGGTTCTGCAGATCATTTCGTCTTATTCAAAAAAATTGCTTTGAAAAAGATTTTCACACTTCTTTTTCTGTTGACCTTCACCTTTGCTGAAGCCCAAGAAAAAACGATTCAACAACTGTCGTTCGAGGGGCTTAAGCGCACCAAGGAACATTTCCTCAGAAAACTCATGAAAGTGAAAGAGGGAAGCGTTTACGATAGCTTGTTGGCCAATGAAGATATAGAACGCTTAAACAGACTTCCTGGAATTGCCAAAGCCCGAAAGAAGATTGTTGACACCAATGAAGGCATCAAACTTACGTATGAGGTGGAGGAAAACTTCACCATCATACCAGGCTTACGCATTGCTTCGGCCAACAACGGCTCTTTTGCCTATCGCTTGTCGTTGTTTGAATTCAACTTTTTAGGAAACAATCAGTTGTTGGGCGGATTTTACGAGCGCAATGTATTTGATTCGTACGGCTTCTTTTGGGAGCATCCTTTTTTGTTCAGCGATCAGTGGGGCATCGGGCTGAGTTATCGCGATGAAACCACTCAAGAGCCCATTTTTGTGCCAGGTCAACGCAAAGACTACAGGTACAACGCCAACACCGTAGAGGCCTATACCATTTGGTCAATCGATTTTAAGAACGAAGTGGAACTAGGAGCTTCATACGTACAAGAACAGTACGACTTTTTAGAAGGCGAGCCCATTCAAGGCATTCCACCCGCACTAGAGGCAGATAAGCTCATTTATCGTGCGCAGTATCGCTTCATAGATTTAGATATTGATTATCAGTATTTCATAGGAACCACGAATGAGTTTACGGCACAGTACAATCAATTGTTGAGTGGAGATGTTGGAGGCAACGAGTTTTTGCAAGATTTTCTGGCCCTGCGAAACGATTTTATTCATTATCGAAAAATCCGTTCACGAGGTAATTGGGCCAGTCGGTTGCGCTTGGCAACAGTTTTTGGCAACGAAGACTCACCTTTCGCACCTTTTACCCTTGACAATCAATTGAATATTCGAGGAGTGGGGAATACCGTAGATCGTGGTATTTCTGCGATTGTACTGAATACAGAGTACAGACACACGCTCTATGAAAAAGGATGGTTTGTGATGCAAGGCAATGTTTTTATCGACGCAGGATCTTGGCAGAATCCTGGGGAAGATTTTTCAGAGTTGTTTGATGGCTCGAATGTAAAGTTTCACCCAGGTCTTGGGGTACGCTTTATTCACAAACGCATCTTTAATGCTGTTTTTAGACTGGATTATGGTATTGGTATTGGCAACAATGCGACTAACGGAATCGTGTTTGGCATTGGGCAGTATTTCTAATAAAAAAAGCGGACTTTGGTCCGCTCTTCTCAATTTAAACGAAAAATCTATTCTTCGTCCTCCCTTTTGCGATTCTGTTTCTTCATAGCCTCACCAATTTGATTACTCGCGGTAAAGCTCGCAACCATATTGTTCAGCATGTCACTTCCTGCTTGCGGCGAGTTTGGCAATAAGATGAGGTTACTGTTAGTTTCTTCACCAATGGCTTGCAAAGTATCGTAGTGTTGGGTTACTACAATCAGCGCGGAAGCCTCTTGCGAATTGATACCCACTTTGTTCAAAACCTCTACAGATTCTTCCAGACCCCTAGCGATTTCTCGGCGCTGGTCGGCAATACCCTGACCTTGTAGGCGCTTGCTTTCTGCTTCAGCTTTTGCTTTTTCAACAATGAGAATACGAGCGGCATCCCCTTCAAATTGAGCAGCGATCTTTTCACGTTCAGAGGCATTGATTCGATTCATCGCGGCTTTTACTTGTGCATCTGGGTCAATGTCTGTAACGAGCGTCTTGATGATGTCAAAACCATAGTCGACCATCGCGTCCTGTAGCTCAGACTTCACCGCAATCGCGATGTCATCTTTCTTTACGAATACATCATCTAATTTCATCTTAGGCACCTCGGCACGGACCACGTCAAAGACGTAGCTGGTAATTTGATCGTGTGGATACTCTAACTTGTAAAAGGCATCATATACCTTGTTTTTGATCACGACATATTGCACAGAAACCTTTAAGCGAACAAATACATCGTCCAGTGTTTTGGTCTCCACAATTACATCCAGCTGCTGAATTTTCAAGCTTAAACGGCCTACAACGCGGTCAATGATCGGAATCTTAAACTGAAGTCCTGATTGGCGGATACTTTGGAATTTTCCTAAACGCTCAATAACCGCAGCAGTTTGCTGTTTCACAATGAAAAGTGCCCCGAAGAGAAGGATTAAGAGGAGAAAACCCAATATTGGTAAATAGAATAATTCCATAGTTTTTAGTTGTTTTAGCGTTGATAATCGTTGAAAAATCGAGTTAAACTTTGAAGTTACCAAAAAAAACCTATTTTTGGCGCTACCCAAATCTAAGTCCTATGAAAACTAGCCAGTTTACTCTGTTAGTAGCGTTATGCATAGGTTTCGTTACAACAACTTTTGCACAACGCCCCAATTATCAAATCCGAAGCTCCCTCGGAATTACTGGTGGTATCACCAATTTCAACATCAACACAGACAACTTTGAAACCTCCGCTGGCACTGGCTGGTTGGCTGGTTTACAGGTGAAAGGAAACTTACCACATAAGTGGTATGATGTGAGTGCAGGCATTCAATTCACCCAAAGCAAGCTCAATATGTCAGGAAGAATCTCAGATGATGTCACTGGCAATGAAGAGATAGAATACCAATTGCTGATGGCGCAAGCTTTTTTCATGTTTCACTGGAAGATCGTACCGAATCACTTTGAAGTCGATTTTGGTCCTGTATTGCAGTTCAGTGATAAGCTGAAGTTTACCGATGAAAACCAAGAATCCTTCTTCATCAATGGATATGAAGCCTTACCAGCAAACCAAATAGTCGAATTGGCGCCATTCAATGTCAACGCTGCCGTTGGATTGACCGCAGGATTCAAGCCTTTTCGCTTTCGTTTTCAGTACCAATATGGAATCACCAACATGCTTCGTAAGTTGAATGATCAAAACCTCAATACCTTAGGCGGAGATGACGAATTCAAAGGAAATCAAAGCATGATTGTTGGCACAGCCATCATCTATTTCTAGACATACCCATCAAACATAAGAGGAAGCCTAGTCTAAAGCAGACTGGGCTTTTTTGATTCTAGAAATGGTTTCTTCCTTGCCAAGTAGTGATGCAATTTCAAATACATCGGGGCCTTGTAAGGAACCGACAAGCGCAAGACGCAAAGGCATCATTACCTTTCCAAAGCCAAGTTCTTGATTGGTGATCCAGGCTTTGACCTCTTGAGTAACGTTTTCTGTGCTGAAGACTTCAATGTTAGAAAGTACATCCATTACAGCATCCATGATTTCCGAAGTACCCTCTTTCCAACCTTTCTTGGCAGCCTTTTCATCATACGTGGACGGAGCTTCAAAGAAGAATGCTCCAAGCGACCAGAAATCGTCAATGAAGGTGGCGCGTTCTTTCAGTGAATGAACGATTTTCTTGAGAGGTTGGTTTGTGGACACTCCCCTTTCGGCTAGGAATTTTTGAAAGGCCTCAGCAAGTTCGTCGTCACTCTTTAATTGCAGATACTGCTGATTGAACCATTTGATTTTTTCAGGATCAAAGCGCGCGCCTGATTTGTTGACGCGTTCCAAGGAGAAGGCTTCAATGAGTTTTTCTAGTGAAAACAATTCTTGCTCTGTGCCAGGATTCCATCCCAAAAAAGCAAGGAAATTGACCAAAGCTTCAGGAAAATAGCCGTCTTCACGATACCCGCTTGAAATACTTCCAGTTTTTGGGTCTTTCCATTCTAAAGGAAACACAGGAAATCCTAGTTTTTCGCCATCGCGTTTGCTGAGCTTTCCCTTGCCTGTAGGTTTCAGTAACAACGGTAAATGCGCAAATTCTGGGGCTTTCCAGCCAAACGCTTGATACAGAAGCACATGTAGCGCTAAGGAAGGCAACCACTCTTCACCGCGAATCACATGTGTGATTTCCATCAAATGGTCGTCTACGATATTGGCCAAATGATAGGTAGGCATACCATCACTTTTGAAAAGCACTTTATCATCTAACGTATTGGTATCTATCTTGATTTCTCCCCGGACGATGTCTTCAAAGACGAGCGTTTGATCTTGCGGCGATTTGAATCGAATCACATATTCTTCTCCCGCCTCTAGTTTGGCTTGCACCTCTTTTTCGGATAGTGAAAGCGAGTTGGTCAATTTCAAACGATTGTGCCAATTATAGATAAAGGTCTTCCCTTTAGCTTCATGATCTTTTCTGTGAAAATCCAAAGTTTCGGAAGTATCAAAGGCATAATACGCATGCCCTTTTTGAATCAATTCATCAGCGTATTGGCGATACAAATGTTTGCGCTCACTTTGACGATAAGGTCCAAATCCTTTGTCTTTTCCTGGGCCTTCATCAAAGGGAATGCCGCACCAATTCAAAGACTCAATGATGTAATCTTCAGCACCTTCTACATAACGATTCTGATCTGTATCCTCGATACGAAGTATGAAATCGCCGCCGTGTTTTTTGGCGAAGAGATAATTGAATAAAGCGGTACGTACACCACCAATATGCAAAGGTCCCGTAGGACTAGGCGCGAAACGAACGCGAACGTTGTTAGACATAGGATTCTCAATTGAGTCGCAAAGATACGCGGCTTAAAGGGAAAGAAAAAGCCGTTAGACAGCGGTAATCATCTCTTTCGGAATACGTTTGTTCATCACTTTAAACCATAGTGGAGGAATCAAGGACAATACCATAGAAGTAGG
Source organism: uncultured Spongiivirga sp. (assembly GCA_963922975.1). Lineage (GTDB taxonomy): Bacteria > Bacteroidota > Bacteroidia > Flavobacteriales > Flavobacteriaceae > JANQRC01. The sequence goes on from CAWUKP010000064.1 coordinate 9,852, forward strand.
ATAGCCAAAGGGCATTTGTGGACTCACATCGTGATATTCTAAAATCTGATACTTCTTGCTGGATTTGTAGTGATGATCGCTATGGCGTGTTAATTCATAGAGAATGATACGTCCCATCACATGATTGCTATTCCAAGAATGTACCTCTCGCACACGTTCATAGCGTCCAGAAGCGGTTTTTTTCCGAAGCAAGCCGTAATGCTCTATATAATTGATGGTTTCCAGCAATAAAAAGCCCATCACTCCAGAGGCAAAGGCCACCAGAAGTCCTAAAGGACCAAAAATCAAAAATACAGCCAGAAGATACATCACTTGAAAAAGCGCGTACCACAGCATATCATTTTGAAG
>CAWUKP010000065.1:0-10163 GCA_963922975.1 uncultured Spongiivirga sp.
TCATCAAAATAATTCACTTCAAATTTGATGTCCCAATCTTCGGAAACGGAGTCGAAAATCCAACTAGATCCCGTGAAAATCTCGCCTCCAGCATAGGTATCATCATTTTCGTGCGTACGCAGTCGTAATTCTTTGGGCGAGGTTTCATTTTTCACCACTCTAAAGGCGTACAATTCATTGGCATTTACTTCGGGCAAATTTGTGGTCTCAAATTGAAAATATTGCTGTTGTTCGCTACTGCTGAACGGTAGGTCACGAGTTTGTGACGCAATAAGGGTGCGTGTACTGCTGCTAAGCGGTTGCGACCATAATTGAACTGTTACAGAAACACCTCCAATGTTTCCTCCGGTAACATCACGCGTCCAGAAAGAAACACCTTCGATTTTACCCGAACAGGTAGCTGTAAAGGTATTTCCAGCAGGTAATAAAAAATTAGGTAATGTGCCATCAGCATCATCTTGTACAATGTCGCTGGTGCTGTCACACTGAGCCTGGGTCCAGTGGATAGGGATCATTAAAATCAATACAATAATTGAAATGTGGGTAATTGTTTTCATAGTGGTTACTTTTTAGATAGGCGCAAATTAGATCAGCTACGATCACTGAAGAATACGGCCTGATACGTAATATGTGCGTAGTAGTACGTAGGAATCTTGGAAAATGCGCACTACTGACGGCGCATAGGGTGGCAGAGAAGGAAGAAATCTAGAGCTCTAGAATCGCAGTACGATTCGCCACCGCCCATTTGATCAGGCTATTGGTTTGGGTTTTCAAGCCTAGTTTTGCAATGATATTACTGCGATGCTTTTCTACCGTGCGTTCGGAGATGAATAAATCTTTGGCAATTTGGGCGGTAGAAGTTTCTTGAGCGATTAATTTTAATATGGTACGTTCCGATGGCGTCAGTGTCTGTAGTTTTTTCAGCGCTTCGGATGCAGTATTCACTACTTCTCTTTTGAAAGACTTGCTGAAATACGAACCGCCTTCTGCGACCGCAAGAATCCCTTTTTCAATTTCGAGAAAGTCGTCTTCCTTGAGCAAATACCCATCAATTTTCAGTGCTTGGGCTTGCATTAAGAAATCTACATTTTTATGAAGAGAAAGCAAGATAAACTTTGTGGTCATGCCTTTATCTTTGGCCATTTTAACTACTTCAAAACCAGAAAGAAGGGGCATGTCAATATCTAGAATGGCTACCGTGGGTTGCAGCGTGATAATCAACTCTAGTGCTTTCATTCCTTGATCTGCCTGACCTTCTACTCTAAAATCATGTGCTACGAGCTCATTGAACAGCCCTTTTCGCAGCATGGGATGGTCGTCGGCAATGACTAGTGTGATGTCTTTTTTTTCGATCATATCGGAATAGTCAAATTGATAGAAGTACCAGCGTTGGGTTCACTTTCAACAAACAGCTTCGATTGCATGATTTTCGCTCTTTCTAAGAGTGTTTTCATTCCAAAACCTTTACCCGAGCGTATTTTATCGTAAAAATCGAATCCTTTTCCATTATCCTTTACCAAAGCATGAATCACATCATTGTTTTTTTTGATCTCTATAGCAACGGCTTTGGCCTCGGCATGTTTTAGAATGTTGTTGATGGCTTCCTGCACAATACGATACAGGTGAAGGGATTTTTCTTCGTCTAAGTGATTGTCGATTGGGTCGATTTCATAGGTAAAGAACAGCTCGGTATTTTCATCCACTTCATCAATTAAGGATGCAAGTGCCTTGGTGATGCCTAGCCGTTCAAGTGTAGGTGGATGCAGCCCATTTAAGATTCCACGTAATTCATCCAGTGTGTTTCCTGACAGCTTTTTTAACTCTTGCGCATCTTTAGCACCTGATTTTTTCACGAGTAAAGCCAGTTTTTGGCCTATTCCGTCGTGTAGTTCTCGGGCAATCTTAAAGCGTTCCTCTTCCTGTCCTTTGATCAAATCCTGTGAGAACTGGCGATGCAGACGTTGCTTTCGTCGCGAAAACTGCCGTGTACGATACAAGTACAGAATAAGGAAAAGAGCCAACAGGCCAATACCTCCAAAGAGCATCCATTGTCTGGATACCTTATTCTTGCTATCCAGCAGAGCGATTTCTGCATCTTGCTGTCCTATCTGGGCATCGCGTTTTTCAATCTCATAAAGGGTTTGGTAATAACTAAGTGCCTGCACGTTCTGAATTTCGTTGATGCTATCTTTGAGTTTTGCATGCTCCTTGAAATGGAAAAAAGCCTTGCGTTCATTTCCTATTTTGTTGTACGCATCTGCGAGAAACTTATGAGTCGGAATGGTATTGCTTAGGTCTGTATTTCGGTTGCCCGTGAATAGACTTTCACCCAATCCGATAGCTTTTTGGTAATTTCCTTGGGCAAATTCATAATGCGCCAGCGCTTCAGTAAAATAGTCTTTATCTAAACCTTGGGTGTAGCCGGAAAGGTTCATGTGAATCGTGTCTAGCACCTTATTGGCAAGCACAAGACTGTCAGTTAGTGAGTAGACATAGAGCAGGCCGCTGTAAATTTTTGGTTCATAGCTTTTCAAACCTGCTTTTTTCACATAGAATAAGGCCTGTTTCAAATGATGAATTCTCTGTTTGAAATCACCAGTCTTTCGATCATCAATAGAAGCATTAAAATAGGTGGATTGAAGCATTCGGTAATCCTTTCGCCTTGTAGCAATAGCAATCACTTCTTTGCGCACTTCTTCTGCTTCGTTAAAAAAGCCAATCCGGCTGTAGAGGTTAGCTCTCGAATTCCAAGTAGTGAGTAAACGCAGGGTGTCTTTGGTGTCTTTAAAAATACGTTCTGCTTCGCCGAGAGCGATACCTGACTCCGCAAATCTTCCCACGTCAGCGAGCGCATCTGATAAATAATTCTTTGCGTTTCCCAACAGAATTGAATCTTGGGCTTTAGCTGCATAGTCTCCGGCGGTTTCGTAGTAAGCAATGGAGCCTTCTGTATCTCCAGAAAAGAAATGACTGTCGGCACCATTGAGATAGATTCGAGCCCAAAGTTGATGGTTGGTAATGCGGGGTTCTTTTTCTAGAAACTCATGGAATAGCTGCTGACCGTCCTTTGGCTTTCCCGCTCTGTTGGTCAGGAAGAAAATAGAACGCCAGGTATAGTCCATAGCCATTTCCAAAGAATCTAATTGCAATGCCTGATCAATGGTGAGTCTGGCAATGGAGTCATAGGGAAATCCTTTTTTATTCCAAGCGAGGGTCGCTGCATTATCCAGCAACTTCAAGCGCTCGGCTCGGTTAGAGGTTTGAGCCTTTTGTAAAAGCGCATGCACTTGGTTTTGTAGGGTCTCATTGTCTTGTGCAATAAGAAGGCCTGAAAGCAACAATAGTGTGGTTAATAATCGCAGTTTCAAGAGGATAGTTTTGGATTGGTAAAGTAACTAAATTCCATTTAACTAAGGTGAAGTGTGGAGGGAAATCTCCTGTACTCAATGTGTTAAGGGTATAATTTGAAGCATTTTCAATTGAGTTCGTAAAGCGTATTCTTCGTTCGGCGATTCTTACTTCATCAAATTACTGTTATGAAAGCTCCAAAAAGCAGTATCTAGAGGGGGTTTGGTTTCCTAAACTCTCGCACACTAGCTACTGATACGCTTTCTATCATCAATAATCTTACTTTTGTAACTTCATCTTAGACCTAAATTTCACGAATATGAAGAAAACAAGTTTACTACTTGGCTGCCTACTTTTGGTATTGACCTGCACAGCCCAAGGTCCTGATGAAGATCAGCTAGGAGCTTGGTATATGTATTTCTACAATGCGCCCTTCAAAAACTCGAATTGGGGCGTTCAGGGAGATTTTCAATACCGCGATTGGCGAGGTTTTGGAGACCGAGAGCAACTCTTGCTCAGGTCTGGTCTGACTTACCGACCTACCGAAGGCGGTGTTATGTTCACTTTTGGATATGCCAACATTTCAACAGGCCAGTTTGGTACGGAAATCGATGATCCTGTGGTTGAAAATCGTATCTATCAAGAAGCCTTGTTTTCAAATACCATTTTGAAGCGATTATTACTCACACATCGATTTAGATATGAGCAGCGCTGGGTGGAAGATCAAGATTTCCGCACGCGATGGCGGTACAATATTTTCGTGAATGTTCCTTTTGAGGGAACCGTTCTGGATAAAGGCACGCCTTACTTTGCCTTTTACAATGAATTATTCATCAATGGGCAACGAGACATTGGTGATGGGCGTTCCGTTCAATTCTTTGACCGAAACCGAACCTATTTAGGACTAGGCTACGCGCTTACCAATAAAATACGGTTTCAGTTGGGTTGGATGAATCAGACCACCGTTAATTGGCAAAAAGGACAATTACAATTTAGCATGCATCACACCTTGTAATGTGCAAAGCAATGCATATGAAATTACTTGAGGCTTATCGCTTCGGCCTGGTCAATCTGGTAATAGCAATGAGCCGGATCGTCGCGATTCAACCGAAGGATGCCTTTTACCGTAATCACGTCGTCGATGACAAACGACGGCTTTTCTTTAAACTGTAATTCCATAATGGTCTCAGGCCCCGAAGCACCGCAGAAGAAACAGGAGGCCATAGGGTTTTTGGACAGCATTGTCACAGATTGACTTGTACCTAAGGATAAAAAATACCCAGAAATGCTCACTTGTTTTCCTTCTAAGGTGCGCATTTCTTCAGAGAAAGTCGCCTCCTTGAAACCGGGGACGGATTCCGAAGAGGTATTATTATTCCACGAAATCCCTGCCGACAAATCAAACCAGGTAAGCGCTTGCTGAGCTTGTGCAAAAAACGTCGAGATGAAAAAGAAAATGAGAAAAAGTCTATTCATGTCTTAATTTACTAAATATCCAGTTGCCAGCGTACGAATATGTTTGTTATGCTGCTGGCAATTGTTACTCTGAAATAGAAGGTCAATATTCTTCAGAAATATAAATATGATAGACCGTTTATACATCTGATAACGTTTTGGCCACATTTAGTTTGAATATCGATTTTGATGCTAAAAGCGAGGCCAAGAGGGCTATGAGTAGCGTAAGGCCAAAAAATAACCATTCTATCTTATCAGGAGCTGTAACGTCTAAAGCATAACCATACCCTTTTTGTGTATAGCTCGATGCCAGCCAAATACCCAAACGTCCGATAAGCCATCCAGAAATAAATCCAATAAAGGTGAGGAAAAGTCCCTCCAACAATGCTAGCCATAGAAGCTGTCTAGTACGTAGTCCGTAAGTACGTAACAAAGCCAATTCTTGCTTTCTTTCACGGATGGTTTTCAAAAGACTGATAAAAATACTCAGCCCCGAAACCAATAAAATTGCCAGTGCAATGCCGTTCAGCGTACGTACACCAGATCCTAGTAACCCGGTTAGGCGTTGAACTTCATACGCGGGTAAAGCCGCTTGCATAGAAGTGTTCTCATTAATGAATCTTGGCAGTTGTATCATTCCCAACGGATTCTTGAATTTAACCAGCAAAGAGGTGATTTCTCTATCCTCGTCATGTTCGTGTTCATGATCATGGTCTTCATCATCATGCTCGTGTTCATGGGGTTCCTCGGCATGTTCTTTCTTATGTTCATGAGATTCCCAAATACTCTCGAGCTTGGTAACCAGTAACTGGTCAATCACCGTGCCCGTAGGGGTCAAAATTCCTTTGATGGTATACGGATGCTCGTCATGACTTTCGGCAGCTATTGCCGCTAATCCATGTGAACCTGTAAACGTATCACCAACCTTTAAGTTCAATTTTTGTGCCACAACGCTACCCGCTACAACCTCAAAGGAGTGGTCGAACATCCTTCCCGTATTCACGGAGGCATTATAAAAATCTAAATATTGTGGTTGAGTGCCTAAAATACGAAAGCCCTGATGATTGTCGCCATAGGAAACCGGAATGGCGCTCTCAACAAAGGGATGCTTGTAAAATTGCGACGCTTCTTTCAGTGGAATATTTCCTGTGGGAACATCTACGTGCAATACCGAGGAAAGGACCAATTGCAACGGACTTCCTTTTGCTCCAATCACCATATCCACAGGAGCGATATTCTTATTCAATTGTCCGCCCAGCTGTTTGCTAAGCTGAAAAGCAAAGGTGACCAAAGAAACACTTAAGGTTAAGAGCAGTAGACTCAACAACAAGTTGAGTGGCTTTGAGACCATGTTTCGATATGCGAGAAAGCTCAATTTCATAACATCACTCGATTTTCGAAATGAGACATGACCCGAAGATCGTGGGTAATGATCACCAGACTGCTTTGACACAATTTCGCCTCTTCTTTCAGCAGTGAAATGACCTTTACACAATTATCATCGTCCAAATTGGAGGTAGGTTCGTCCGCAAAAATAATCTTAGGTCTATGAATCAATCCTAGCGCGATAGCAAGTCGTTGTTGCTGTCCTTGACTTAATGCGGTCACCTTTTTGTGAAGTTGATCTTTTAAGCCGAGACGCTGAACAAGTGCGCCCATTCTTTCTTGATCAGGATTATTCCTGGGGAAGCTTTGCCGAAGACGAAGGTTATCAGCGACGGAAAGTGATTTGATGAAATGATACTGTTGAAAGACCATGCCCATCTGATGCCCCCGAAAGTGATCTAGTTCTCGACGTAATAACTCATGAAGCGGGGTTCCCGCAATGCTTACTGTACCCGTGGTGGCGGGCAAGAGACCAGCCATAAGATACAACAGGGTGGTTTTACCTGCGCCCGATGGACCTAGCACCAATACATGTTCTCCTGGAGTCAAGTCGATATCTGGAAAGCTTAAAACTTCTCCATTTTCATAAGTGTATGTCAAGTTAGAAGTGGTTACCATTCACTACACTTTCATTAAAGATTCAACCACTGCTTAAACTGGGCTGCTTTATTCTTACTGATGATAATACTGGTTTCAGAATCTGGAGTCACGAGAATTTTCAATTGATTGTTGCCGTATTTCACAATTTTGTCAATGCTTGAAATTCCAATAATAAACTGTCTGTTCGCCCGGAAGAAAATGGATTCATCCAACTGGGAAAAGAGTTCGTCTAAGCTCAAATTCGTCGTGGATCGTTTTCCGTCAATACAAATCACATAGGTAATCGAGTTTTCGGTATACACAAAGGCAATCTCTTCAATGGGAATGGGAATGAGCTCATTTCGGATGTAGGTCAATATGCGTTTCTTCGTTTCGCTGACATCTACTTCTTGTGTGATTTCTTTGGCGCTTACCTTTTGTTGGTAATCGCCTACCGCTCTATTGAGTTTAGAAAGATTGATAACTTCATCTTCAAGCTTTTCTGTCTTTAATTCTAACTTCTTCTCATACGAACTACCTACAAGTCGAAGTACCAATACAGAGGATAGAATCACCAATAACCCCATGACAAAAAAGATGAGAAAGATCTGTTTCTTAAAATCGCTCATTTGCGAACCAATACTCTCAATATTCACATGGGCGGCAACGATCCAATCAGAATTTTGTACCGCGTGTAAAGAGATCACTTTCGAGAGATCTTCAATGGGATTGGCCTTAGCAGCGTCCACCTCATCAAGATCTTCTTGAAGTAGATCATGAAAGGTTTGCACATTTAGATTGTCAGCAACCGATGAGATATACGCATTAGTTGGGCTAGCAAACTGCCCTACGTTTTTGATGTCGGGATGCGCCACCGTTTTTCCAGACCAATCGTACATACTTAAAAAGCCCATCTGCAGATCAGTACCTTGTAAACTTTGTTGAATATTGCCTACAATCGAGTCTTTCGAAATGCCATAGCTCAATTGCTGGCCTACGAGAATAGCAAACGACTTTACTTCTTTTTTACTGAGTTCTAAATGCGTTTCCAGCAAACGGTAGGAGCTTTCCTTTACCAAGTATCGAAATGCGATACTGGCTATGAGTAAGTAGGAAGCTGCAATGAATAAGAAGGTGAAAAAGTAAAGCCTATCCTTTCTCATTAACAAACAAATTTTTGACTAAGATACACATTCGCCTAGCAAGAAGGTTGTAATTCTCCGTCTTACATACCAAATAGTCGCCTTTGACTCTAAGCCTGAATTTTTCAAGCCGAAATATTCCCTTTCAGCCCTATTTCTTCCCTCTCACTAAGGTTTTGTAGGTGTAACTGATCACTAGGCAATTCTTTTGTACTGCAATAATGAAGCGGCTTCAGCACAATTTAACCTATACAAGAATAGCATTATGAAAAACGTACTCAAGTTTCTACTACCCTTAGCAGTTTTGCTGGTAGTAAGTTGTACCAACGACAGTGAAAGTGACCTTCTTCTCGTAGAAGAGGAGGTCATAGATCCTGAAATTCCATTAACGTACAACGATGATATTCAGGTCATCATTAATAACAATTGTTTGGCCTGTCATTCCGATCCGCCGGCAGGAGCTCCATTTCCTTTGGCCACCTACGATCAGGTTTTGGTCCGGGCAGAGAACGGACAGCTTCTTGGCGCCATTAGTCGCGATGCAGGCGATCCTCGAATTATGCCACCCTCGGGACGCTTACCACAATCGGTAATCAATACTATCCAACAATGGATTGAACAAGGAGCTATCGAAGAATAATCAATCATAACCAATACACATGGAAACAATCAACAAAAAATTTGTGCTTGCCATTTTGTGGCTAGGTTTTGGGCTGGGGGCAGCGCTCTTTACAATGGCTTGGGCACAAGACAAGTATCTGGACAAAAACGGAGTACTCATCTTCGAAGCTTCCGAGAAACTATTTGAAGAAGTAAAGGCGGTACACAAGACCACCACCGTGATTTACGATACACAAACCAATCAAATTGCTTCGTTGGCACTGATCAAAGGATTTCGGTTTAAAAACTCTTTGATGGAAGAGCACTTCAATGAAAACTACATTGAATCGAGTAAGTACCCTAAAGCGAAGTTCAAAGGAAGTCTGATAGACTTTAATCCCAACGAAGACTTAGACGGACGAAGCAAAGAAGTAACCCTAAAAGGGACTATTGAAGTCCGCGGGAAAGAAAAGGAGATAGAAACTACTTTGACCATTCAAAAAGTAGACGATGTTATTGCCATGACAGGTGCTTTTGAAGTGAGTCCCTCTGATTTTGACATAGAGATACCGAAAATCGTTCGCAATAAGATTGCCAAAGTAGTAACCGTCATGTTAGACTTTAAGCTGGTGAAAAAATGAGGTCCAGGAAAAAAATACTAGTAATACTGCTGTTGTTGGCCGTATCCATCTCAGCTTTCATCACTTACAATTACATGTATCAGGATCACCGAGATATTGCAGCTGAGGCGGTGGATTATCAACTAAAGGCGAAGCAGCTCAGTAATGCGATGAGCATTGAAAAAACAGCACTTGAATATACAGATAAAGTGATTCAAACTTCTGGAATCATCACAGCAATCGAAAAAAACTCAGTGGTTCTTGATCAAACCGTGCAAGTCAATTTTTTAGAATCAAAACCGCACGGCTTAGCATTGGATAATAAGGTGGTCGTCAAAGGGCGGTGTGTGGGTTACGACGACCTCTTGGAGCTCGTGAAAATCGATCAAGCAACCATACTTCAGCAGTAAACAATAACAAACCAAACAAGCATGAAAAATATACTAACCATCCTATTCTTGCTTCCATGTCTCTTGTATGCACAAGACGACCTTTTAGATGAAATAGATTCTCAGGAAGCCACTACCGATTTCGAGACCGCTGCCTTTAAAGGACTGAAGATCGTCAACTTTGAGTCGACGAAGATGGTCTCCAAAAAGGAACTCTATTTTGTCGTATCTCACAGATTCGGTTCTGTGAAGAACGGGATTCAGGATTTTTTTGGTCTTGACCAGGCAGTCACACGCCTGAATTTCATTTATGGCATCTCCGACGGGATTAATGTGGGAGTTTCTAGAAGTTCGTTTTTAAGAATATATGAGGCTTCCCTAAAGCTTAGAATGCTTCGTCAAAAAGAGGGTGCTTCTCCCTTTACATTGGTCTTGTTCAATACGCTACAGATAAACACGGCATTGGATAAGGAAATTCTTCCTGGCTTGGAGTTTCAGAATCGCTTAGGGTATGCCACCCAAGCACTCATCTCTCGAAAGTTCAGCGATAATCTATCATTACAGCTGATCCCAACCCTGTTTCACGACAATTTAGTGGCCTTTGAAGCACAAGACAATACTCAGTTTGCGCTTGGCATTGGCGG
>CAWUKP010000066.1:0-10141 GCA_963922975.1 uncultured Spongiivirga sp.
TTCCTCTTCAGCATGAAAGCGTAAGTTCTCCAGTAAAAGAACCTCTCCAGGCTTCAAATTAGCAACGGCTTCCTCAGCTTTAGCTCCTACGCAAGCGTCAATGAACTTCACATCCACACCTAAGATATCGTCTACTGCTGGCTCAATATGTGCCAAGGATAATGCAGGTTGAACTTGCCCTTTCGGGCGACCCATATGACTCATGAGAACACAGCTGCCTCCGTCTTCTAGAATTTTAATGATAGTTGGCTTGGCAGCGTGAATCCGTGTAGCGTCTGTTACTTCGAAAGCGTCGTTAAGTGGCACATTGAAGTCTACGCGAATAAGTGCTTTTTTATCTTTGAAATTAAAGTCGTTGATCGTTTTCATGTGTTGGTTTTGATTTCGGGCAAAAATAGGGTTTTCTTATGGGTTCGGGAAGTCTCTTTCCTGCTGAAAACGTTATCGTTAACAACTATTTTTCAAAATTCAAACGATCTCTTTTAATTTCCCTTCGGAATAGCCATCTCAGGCATAATTCCCAGAGGAATCACAAAAAATTTCATTTCCTTTGTGCTATGCTGTTCGAAGAAGTATTAGGCCTTCCACACATCAAGAGTCATCTCACGCAAACTGCCGACAAAGGACGTATTCCGCACGCACAACTGTTTGTGGGTCCAGAAGGAAGCGGGACTTTGCCCATGGCGCTTGCCTACGCCCAATATGTACTTTGCGGCAACAGTGGTGGCGAAAATACAGGTGGTAGCGACGCCTGCAATCTAAAATTCGAGAACCTCAGTCATCCGGACCTTCATTTTGCCTTCCCAGTGGCTACCAACCACAAGGTCAAAAAGCATCCCGTATCCAATCATTTTTTGGAGGAATGGAGACAGTTTGTTGCGGAGCAACCCTACGGCAATCTATTTGATTGGTATCGCTTGTTGGGCATTGATAACAAACAAGGTCAAATTGGGGTGGACGAGGCCACGGAAATTGTGAAAGCCCTCTCTTTGAAATCATACGAAGGTGGCTATAAAGTCATGATTATTTGGATGGCTGAGAAGATGAACACCGCTGCTGCCAACAAGCTCTTAAAGCTCATAGAGGAACCCGGACATAAGACCTTATTTATCTTGATAGCAGAAAAAGAGGAGTTGCTTATCAATACAATTCTCTCTCGATGTCAGGTATTGCATTTCCCTCCGCTACCTGAACAAGTTATCCAAGAAGCACTAGAAGCAAAATCTATGCAAACTTCTGATGCTCAGCGTATTGCACATCAATCCAACGGCAATTTCAACAAAGCCGTCGACTTGTTAAATCAAGACAGTGAAGACCTGATCTTTGAGCAGTGGTTTGTAGTTTGGGTACGAAGTGCCTTTAAAGCGAAAGGCAACAAAACAGCCATTCACGATTTGATAGCCTGGAGCGAAGAAATGGCCAAACAGGGAAGAGAGACGCAAAAGAAATTCTTAGCATTTTGCTTAGACATTTTTAGGCAAGCCATGCTCTTGAATTACAAAGCAGATTCGTTGGTGTATTACGAATTTAAAACTGAGGATTTTGATTTGACCAAATTTGCACCCTTTGTACACGACAATAATATCATCGCTATATCAGAAGAGCTTCAGTCAGCCATGTATCACGTGGAACGCAATGCCAATGCAAAGATCTTATTTACCGATCTCTCCATCAAACTCACACGTTTCTTGCATAAGAAAACCAAAATTCTTCATCCATGACAGTTATTACAGAAGTGCTATTATTGGCTTTCCTCGCCATCGTATTCATTCAATCGGGCGTTGACAAAATCATCGACTGGAAAGGAAATCTGGCCTGGTTGAAAGATCATTTTTCCAAAAGTCCCTTGGCCTCATTGGTACCTTTCTTGCTAGGCGTTATCATGCTGGTAGAGGTGGTGGCCGGATTTGCCTCCGCAGGGGGGATCATTATGTTGCTCTACAATGGATCGAGTGGATTAGGGCTGTTTGGTGCAATTCTTAGTTGTGTGGCTCTGCTCATGTTGCTTTTCGGACAGCGGGTAGCGAAAGATTACGAAGGGGCAAAAACTATAGCCATCTACTTCGTTCCTGCTATTTTCACGGTGTTTTTATTAACCTGATCATAAAAAAAGAGCTCCATTTTGGAGCCCTTTTGTATGATTATTGAAGAAGGAGGTTATTGTTTCTTGTATCGGGTATTCAAGGAATCCAACAAGGCCGCTGTTAGATCGTTCGTGTCGCTGCCGTAAAGAACACTTCCGCCTTCATTACTTCCCAAGATATAAGTGTACCCATTACGCTTGCCATAGCCGTGTACATAGTCTTTGACTTTTTTCACGAGCGAATCCATTTCTGCTTGACTCGCTCTTGCGATGGCTTGCTCCTCTTGCTGCAGTTGCTGTTGGATCTGTTGTCCTTTCGCTTGCAAATCAATCGCGAGTTTTTCTGCCTTGCTCTTCGACATACGTTGGGCATCAATACTTGCTTTTTGATATTCTAGTTGAAATGCTTTGGACAAGCTATCCGTTTTCTTTTGGAATGTTTCAATCTGAGCTTTGTATTTTGACTCTATATCTTTTTTCTCCTGATATTCATTAATCAACTCAGAATTGTCTACAAAACCAATTTTTTGTTTTTCACATGCCGTAAATGCGAAAGCAATTAAGACAACATATACTACTTTTTTCATTCTTTGAATTTTAAAACTGGGCAAAGGTAATAGTATCCACCAAGTCTGTATGAAAGGCCGAATTATTTGTCGATAGATATTTCTTATGATAGAGAGTGCATTTAAAGGTTCTTGGCTATTGAAAACAATGAATTCTTATCCAGCTGCCTTACACTTTTCCGCGGAGCCGAGTATAAACTACCATTTGAAGCCTAAAACGCGCTTAAAAGTGCCTATTTTGCCTTATTGGTAGCCTGCAATACGTAAATCAAGGATGAATACTCACCATTTCGTCGTGCTTGTCGATTTGATCGAAATCCCGTAAGAAAAGCCTTAATAGGGCTGCCTTTCCGATTTTTATAGCGCTCCGAGAGCATACTGACATAGTAGGCGTCAAAAATCATGGGATGAATGTCGACAAGGTTGAACCCACTCTTGGTAAATAGCTTTTCTATACTTACTCTAGAAAAATGATACAAATGTCGTGGCACATCGTAGGCAGCCCAGAACTCATGATAGACTTGTGCATCATATGACTTGAAATTGGGTACAGCAATAAAAAGATAGCCATCAGGTCTTAGCAGTCGTTTAAGTTCTGAAATCTGTTGTTCGACATCTGGGATGTGCTCCAAGACGTGCCACATCGTAATACAATCGAATGTGTTTTGACCTAAGGAATGTGAGTCCTCAAGACTGGGCACATTTTTAGCCAATGCTTTTTCTCTGGCTCCCTTATTTGGTTCCACACCTTGGATGTTCCAGCCGTGCTTTTGCATGGCCACTAAAAAATCACCTGTACCTGTACCAAGATCTAAAATAGAAGTTGGGCCTTTTGTATAGGATTCTAACAGCCTTCTCTTTTTCCGAAGTGCAATTCTTTTGACCAATTGATACAACACGTCCAGCAATGATCTTCTGCTATCGGTATGAGAAATGTACTCATCGGATTGGTAATAGGAAGCGAGTTCTTCTGGTTTAGGCTGAGGATGCGTAACCAGCATCTCGTAAGTTGAGTCGAATAGTAAATCGAACGAGGCTCCAGACACAAGATGGTCTTTACAGTGAAGGAAGGTGCTATGTGTATCTGGAGAATGTTCCACGTGGAACTATATTATTTTATCGTCCCATATAGACCAACATCACACTGATATCACTTGGAGAGACCCCGCTAATTCGCGAGGCTTGTGAAAGTGTTGTTGGCCGAATGTGTTCTAACTTCTCTTTCGCTTCATGGCTTAGAGATTTGAGTTTCTGGTAGTCAAAGTTTTCTGGAATGCGGATATCTTCCAAACGATTTAGTTTATCGGCATTCGCCTTTTCCTTTGCGATGTATCCAGCATACTTCACCTGAATTTCCGTTTGCTCCATTGCTTCAACATCTAGTTTTTCGTGATTGACATACTCCGCAACCTCTTGTACTTGCATTAAGTCTTTCAAGCTGATTTTTGGACGAGACAACATCCGTATCATTTTGTCTGATTGTTTCACTGGCGCAGAACCTCTTTCATTAAGAATTTGGTTTGCCACTTCGGGTTTTATACTGGTACGTTTGAAGAAGTCCATAAAATTATCAGAGGCCTTCCTTTTGGCTTCCATGCGTCGCATCCGTGCTTGAGACGCTAAACCAATTTCATAGGAGCGGGGTGTCAATCTGAAATCGGCATTATCCTGCCGAAGAAGTGTTCTATACTCCGCTCTGGATGTAAACATTCGATAGGGTTCCTCTGTGCCTTTGGTAATGAGATCATCAATCAACACACCAATATAAGCTTCGTTTCTTTTTAAAACGAAGGGGTCTTTTTCTTGTACCTTGAGTGCGGCATTGATACCCGCCATTAGACCTTGAGAAGCTGCTTCTTCATAGCCAGTAGTTCCATTGATTTGACCCGCGAAATACAAACCTTTGATCAGTTTCGTTTCCAGAGTATGTTGCAATTGCGTAGGAGGGAAGTAGTCATATTCAATAGCGTACCCAGGTCTGAAAAACTTCACTTCTTCAAATCCCGCTACCGATCGCAACGCCTTGAACTGAACATCTTCAGGTAGAGAGGTGGAGAATCCATTCACATACACCTCGACAGTATTCCATCCTTCGGGTTCGACAAAAATCTGGTGCCGCTCTTTATCCGCGAATCTGTGAATCTTATCCTCTATCGAAGGGCAATATCTTGGTCCTACACTTTGAATGGCACCATTGAACATAGGTGAACGATCGAAACCTTCGCGCAACAAATCATGCACTTCCGTGCTCGTGTAAGTCATATGACAAGAACGCTGCTTGCTTAGAGGCCTGGTTTTTTCTGAATAGGAAAATTTCTGTGGCATATCGTCTCCCGGCTGTTCCTCCATTTTGCTATAATCAAGTGAACGGCCATCCACCCTTGGTGGTGTTCCTGTTTTCATTCTTCCCGCTTGAAAACCGAAATCAATTAATGCCTCGGTGATGCCTATTGCCGATTTTTCTCCGGCGCGCCCACCTCCAAACTGTTTGTCTCCTATATGAATTAATCCATTTAAAAAAGTACCATTGGTGAGCACAACTGTTTTGGCCTTTATGTCTAAACCCAAACTCGTTCTCACTCCACAAACACGATCTCCATCGATGATCAAACCTTTAACCATTTCCTGATAAAAGTCTAAGTTTTCGGTTTGTTCCAGTATCAGACGCCATTCCTCCGCGAAACGCATTCGATCACTTTGTGCTCTTGGCGACCACATCGCAGGCCCTTTAGACCGATTCAGCATTTTGAATTGTATCGCGGTCTTGTCCGTCACAATACCACTGTAGCCCCCCATTGCATCAATTTCACGAACAATTTGCCCCTTGGCAATTCCGCCCATAGCAGGATTGCAGGACATCTGACCTATGGTTTGCAGATTCATGGTAACCAAGAGTGTCTTACAACCCATATTGGCTGCCGCTGCCGCTGCTTCTGATCCGGCGTGTCCTGCACCGACTACAATCACATCATAAACACTTTCAAACATATCATTGGTGTTCCACGTGGAACATTTTCATTTTTTCTTCTTCCTTTCTTCGCATCCTTAGAGACTCCTCTGCACTTTTATCCTTGTATCCTACTGCATGTAATACCCCATGAGCCATCACCCTTCTTAATTCGTCTCCGAAAGATGTTCCTATTCTTTCAGAATTCTCCTGGACCCGTTCGACAGAGATGAAAATATCTAAATGTAGGTTTTTTCCTTCTTCATAATCAAAGGTTATAATATCGGTATACGTATCGTGATTCAAGTATTGCTGATTCATATTCAACAAATAATCATCGTCGCAGAAGATGTAATTAATCTCATGTACGATCCTACCTTCTGATTCAGCAACTTGTACTATCCAATTACCGTAGGCTTTCTCGTTTGCTAATTTGTACTCTGTCTCGTAGAAGAAATTAATCATCCTTTCCCTTGAAATACACCTGAATACGTTTCTGATATTCAATCTGCAAAGGTAAGGGTTGTCTATTTAATATTTCCGTTTGGTTGAAGTATTCTCTTGCTTTTTGGTAACTCTCGGCTTGCGATTGAAATTGCCGCCTATTCGTTCTGCTCTCACGTTCCTTCTTCTTTCCTTGCTCGAAAGTGGCTTTATCTAGCTTCAACAACTCATGTTTAAGATTTAGCATGCGCTGTAGGGTTTGTGGATTCATCCCTCTCTCTAGAAGCTCTCTTTCAATTCGCTCCATATCACGCACCAGCTTATCCCCAGCGGCCTTATTACCTTCCCCTTGAAGGTCCTTCAACTGCTCCTCTAGTTGCTGTCGTAGTTGCTGCTGCTGCTTGTAAATCTCGAATAGCTCCTCAGACTGTTGCTCCTGTTGATTCCCATTCTGTTGAGAATTTCCCTTACTGTCACCTTCATCACCTTTTTCACCTTGCTGTCCTGGCTGCCTTTGTTCTCCTTGTTGACCTTTTTGTTTCCCTTCCATACCGTCCTGCATCTGTTGATTCAAGTCTTCCTGACTCTTTATGATGTCTGGCAATTGAAATCCTTGTTGCCCTTGTCCTCCGCTAGAACTCATGCTCATATTCTGCTGCATTTGATCCAAGACATCACTGAGCATGCTTGCCAAATTATTAGAAGCAGTCAATGCATACTGCTGACTTCCTATTCCCTGGTACAACCTATTGTCGCTGAAGCGTGCAATTGATTTATCGACATTGAAGTACACCTCTGTAATTTCCTTATTGATGAATTCTCCTATTTCTGGTCGGCGCAAGCTCAGCGAAAACAAACTATCGTCTACGTGCTCAAAAACTTGTCGTAGCGAATACTGTCGTTTTAGACTTTTCGTGAAACTAGGGCTGTTATCTTCCATCTGCATGAATTCCTCCATGAGTCCTTCTTGTTCTAGACTGTACACCAACAAATTGTCCAATATTTGGCGTAGCATTTCTGCATCCTCCATTTCTTGAGACTGACCACCGGAAGCCATTTGCATCTCCATTTTATTGCCCAATTTTTGCATCATTCTAGCTGCCTGTTGCTGGTTCTTTCGCGCTTTGCTATCCGATTGTTGCTGTTCCTGGGCGTTTTGCTGCTGATCTCGTTGTTCCAGCTGCTCGGTAGCTTCTTGCTGTTCCTTACGAATCTCCTCTTTTGTTTTTTGCTCCTTTGGAAGGTCCATGGGCTTTCGCAATTCGTCGTTGGCCTTTTGTAGCTCTTCCAATTCCTTTTCTAACTGTTCGAACTCCTTGTTCAACTCTTTCTGTCCCTCCGACGTATTCTCTTCACTTGACTTCTTGGATGCTTCTTCCTGTTTTTCTGCTAATTTCTTGAGATCCTCTGCCAGTTTCTGTGTCTTTTCCGCTACATAATAGCGCTTTGTCAACTCCAGCAGCTGTTGCAGGTTTCTTTTATCGTTGGCTTGCTGTTTACCCAACTCTTCCAAACGTTTGGAGAGTTCTTCTTTGTCAATTTTCTTAGCAAGCTCTTCCAATTGCTTCAGGAATTCCTCATTCTTCTCAAATTCCTTGTTTTGTCGTTCTAAACGTTCTTCTAAAAGCTTTTTGAACTCTTCATCTTGCACATCTTCATTTTCCCTAAGGTTTTCCTCCAATTCCTTCGTAAAACGTTGCATCAGTGCTTCTTGCTGCTGCTGCTGTTGCAAAAAGCTCTTCAGCTTTTGCTGTTCATCGAAGTTGAGTTGTTCCTTTTCCTTTTGGGTTCTAGATAGTTCCTTAAGCGCTTTTTGCTGTTCCTGCAACTTATTAATTGAATTATCCAGTTTCTGAATGGATTCTTTTTGTTCTAGAAGTTGTTCTTCCTCTAGCTCTGATTTTGTTCTCTTTCGAAAACTAAAGACTTTACTTTTGGTCTTCTTTCCGGCACGAAGCGCATCATTGTCTGTAACTTCAAAGTAGATTTCGTAGGCAATACCTTCTTCAATGGGTACTTCACCTGGAAAGAATTCGTAGAAGACATCAAAAGCCTGCTTTTTAATGGCAACTTCCCGACTCTGTATCGCTGCACGATTATCACTTGGGTACCAAAAAAGCTTTAGTTCACTCAAGCTATAGTCGTCCGAAACTTGCCCTTGAAAATACAGTGCCTCCACATCCGATGAGTCCTTTTTTACATTTACCTTAATCTCAGGGCTTTGGTCTTTAATCGTTCGCAATTGATACCCAAGCTCTTCATATCGAGGCAATGCTTGATTGCTCAAAGCGATGGTATATTTTAAATTACGATATACGCGTTTTTGGTGCGCAAATGTCTCACCGTCTCTTTGGAACTGCAAAGTATCCTCTGTAATAAACTCCACATAATCTGTGTGTTGAGCATTTACTTTCCATTGAATGGAGGTGCCTTCTGGAATAGTGGCACTCCCCGTGTTTGTCAGCACTTCATCTTTGATCCCGGTATAGGCTGGATAGTCCAGGAACAGTTCAAAAGCCGTCGTGCTAGGAACAGGTACTACAGCAATTGCGTAGCTATCTGAGGTAACGTCATTGGCTGTTAAGTAAAAAGAAGTTTGTTCCGAGAGCTTGGGCATTTCAAAAGAAAACATGCCTGCTGCTTCATTCTTCAAGAAGTAGCTTTCCTCATTGAAGTGAATCTTGGCTTCCACCGGAACAACATCTCCAGAAGTTGCAATCCTCAACTTAAGTGATTGTCCTTCCAGTGCCTGCAATTGCTCATTCAATACAGCGAATGTAAATGGCGCTGGAGGGGTATAGGCCTCTTTGTAGTTCACCACACGCTGATAGCTCTCCGTAAAAAAACTGGTGTTGCCCGAAGCCCATATCGCCAATGCAATGAGCAGGGGTATGGCTACATACTTCAAATACTTTGCGTTCTGGCGGAAGTTGATAGCCTTTTGGAACGGAATGGGATGCAGTGCGGCCGACTTTTGTTCTATGCTTGCCAGCAATAAATCCGACTTCTCTTTAGACTGCTGCAGTTGCAGGATATTAATAAGTTTATCGCTGACCTCATGAAAATGCTTTCCTATCAGCTTTGAGGCTTGTTCGTATTCGATTCCCTTTTTCAGCTTGAACAATCGAAAGAGGGGTAGTGCGATTAGCCAAACGAAGAGGCTCATCTCTACGGCTACAAACGCCCAGAATAAAATGGTTCGGGCCGTTGGTTTCAACCATAAAAAATACTCGATAAAGAGGGTGGCGAGAAAGTACAGCAACCCAATCGCTGTGAAAAGCATGATGCCTCGCAGCAATTGATTGAGGTGGAACTTCCGTATGAAGCCCTCCAGTTTACGCTGTATTTCTCCGAAATAGTGCATAGAACTTCTAAAACTACGACTTTCTCATCATAAGAAAAATAAGTACCTTGTAACGTTCTGTTAAAGTTGCCCGATGAAAGACTTGAAATACCTGTCTGCCTATTCCATTCCACTTGTTGCCATCCTTGGATTGACGTTCAAAGGCTTTTGGCTCTACGCCACACCTATTTTTTCATTTGTGATCATTCCGGTGATGGAACTTTTACTTCCTCAGGATGAAAAGAACCTTTCTGCGGAAGCATCTGAGGCCAAACTTCAGCGTCGTTTTTTTGATTGGCTCTTGTATCTAAACGTTCCTTTAGTCTTCGGTATTTTATGGTATGCGTTGACTCTCGCCACCACCATGCCTCTGGAGACCTATGAATTGGTTGGATTGATCATTTCTGTGGGCATTGTGCTAGGTTCCAACGGGATCAATGTAGCGCATGAACTGGGTCATCGTACGAAGGCGTATGAGCGCCTCCTAGGAAAGTTGCTGTTGCTTCCCTCACATTATATGCACTTTTACATTGAACATAATTATGGGCATCACCTCAAGGCAGCTACCGCAGAAGATCCGGCCACAGCACGCTACAATCAAAGTGTGTATTCCTTCTATTTGACCTCTGTATTTAGGCAGTATACAAGTGCCTGGAAAATTCAAGTGGACTTACTTAAGCGACAGAAAAAGTCGTTTTTCAGCCTTCAAAATGATATGCTGTGGTACGCGCTTTTTCAAGTGATGTATCTTCTGGCTG